>JAYENH010000504.1:0-11436 GCA_034721995.1 Bacteroidota bacterium | reverse complement strand
AATAAGGGCCAATGTTGATTTCGACATGAAAAAGAGGAAACTTATTGATGTGCAGGTAATTTTCCATAAAATGGAACAACGCACCCTAACTGCTGCTTACAAGTTTTTTTGCGGAAAAAGTTTAGAGAATGCCCATTCGGCTGAAGCCGATACCATAGCTACTTTCGAAGTTCTGAAATCGCAATTAGATAAATACGAAAATCTGAAAAACGACACCGAATTTCTTTCTAAGTTTTCGAGCCATCACAAAAATGCCGATTTTGCAGGGCGCATAGTTTATAATAGTAAAAATGAGGAAATATTCAACTTTGGAAAACACAAAGGGAAAAAGGTTGAAGATGTTTTCGAAAAAGAGCCAGGCTATTTTAATTGGATGATTTCCGGAGACTTTCCTCTTTATACCAAAAAAGTGTTGACGAATATAAAATTACGGCAATTCAACCAAAAATAGAATCCTATTTACGAAACACTAACATCATTGTTTGAAAAGTAATAACAACTATAGATTGTTCACCTGGCCATTTGGGGGATATAAAAGTAAAAAACAGCATAAATTTGCGTAAATTGCAGAAGTAAAAAATAAACACATGAAAACTAAAGCCACAATTATTATACTGATTGCTTTTATCAGTTTTGCATTTAAAAGTGACAAGCCTGCCTACCGGATTTTTTCTGTAGATGGGAAAAATGTGAAATATGAAAGGATGTTAAAAAAACTTCAGAAAGCCGATGTAGTGCTTTTTGGCGAGTTGCACAACAACCCAATTTCACACTGGTTGCAAATAGAGCTTACCAAATCGCTCTACGATGTAAAGAAAGAGCAATTGGTTTTAGGTGCCGAAATGTTTGAAACCGACAACCAGCTTATTTTAGATGAATATCTTTCGGGCTTAATTTCTGAAAATAAATTTGAAACCGAAGCACGGATTTGGCCCAATTACAAGACAGATTATAAACCTTTGGTAAGCTTTGCCAAAGAAAACAATTTGCAATTTGTGGCAGCTAATGTTCCTCGCAGGTATGCTTCGCTTGTTTTTAAAAATGGTTTCGAAGGACTTGAAAAACTCAGCAACGAAGCTAAAAATTTCATCCCCGAACTTCCCATAAAATATAATCCCGAACTGGAGTGTTATAAAAGCATGATGAACATGGGAGGAGGCGGAATGTCCGCACACAAAACCAGTAATTTCCCAAAAGCACAGGCAATTAAAGATGCCACAATGGCCGGCTCTATTCTAAAATATTGGAAAAAGGGGCAACTATTCCTACATTACAATGGTGCTTACCATTCTAATAATTACGAAAGTATGGTATGGTATTTAAAACAAGCAAATCCAAATTTGAAGGTTATGACAATTTCAACTGTCGAGCAAGATGAGCTTAAAACATTGTCGGAAGAATCGAAAGGAGTAGCAGATTTTATAATTTGTGTGCATAGTTCGATGACTAAAACACATTAAAAAGAAAATTGGGATTAGAAACAGGAAAATGCAAACAACCCTAAACTGCTTGCATGAAAAGATTGTCATTTAATATTTTTCAACGATATAAGAAAATTTAAGGAAAAACTATGTTTTTCCTTAAATTTTCTTATATGCCTTATATGGTAATGTTTACAAGGTTTTGACAGGCATGAGCAAAGTTATTTAATATTGAAGTGATATTTTGAAATTGTGCCAGTAAAAATTCCTTCTAAGTCAGGAAGTCTGAATCTCCTAAATGCGACAATCCCAGTTTACCAATAACCCGGGGTAACTGGCTGATAATTTGGCCATAGGTCAGGAGTTTTGAGTTAACAATTAAAACCTGATCCTCTACAACCTAAAATAAAATGTACTGCCTTTGCCTTCCTCACTTTCTGCCCAAACATCACCTTTGTGCCGGTGTACTATACGTTGTACGGTAGCGAGGCCAATTCCGGTTCCCTGAAAATCATTATCGGAATGTAAACGGCGGAATACAGCAAAAACCTGCTCGTAATATTTCATATCGAAACCGATCCCATTATCTTTTACAAAAATAATCTCTTTCCCCTCTTTGGTTTCTTTTCCTATTTCAATTTCAGTTACCGGCTCTTTTTGGGTAAACTTCCACGCATTTTCGATAATGTTCCGCAATAAGACTTCAATGAGTGTAGGATCGGCCAAGACCCGGATATTGTCATGGATATTAATTATTGACTCACGCTTAGCACTGCTTTCAACAATTTCATTCATTATTTTTTTAGATATAGTACTAATATCAATACTAAATATTTGTAATTCTCTTCGGTTAATTTTCGACAATGCAAGAATATCTTTTATAAGCTCGCCCATGTGCTGGCTCGATGAACGAATCCGATCAAGAAAATGTTTTGAAGTGTCATCAAGTTTGTCTCCCAATTGCTCGGTCAAAGCCCGGCTAAAACCATCCAGTCGGGTAAGTGGAGCGCGCAAATCATGCGATATTGAAAACGAAAACGATTCCAGTTCCCTGTTTAGCAAATCGAGTTTGTCGTTTGCGTTAATCAGGTTCTGCTGGGCCTCGTTCATGTCTTCTAACAAATATGTAAGGGCTTTTTCTGATTTGCTTAATTCATTAGTACGTTGCAAAACCCTGTTTTCAAGATTTGTAGAATACTCCCTTACTTTTTTTTCCGACTTCTGAAGATTTTTGTAAAGTTCAATATTGTCTAATGCCTGAGCCAACCGCGATGCAATTTCTTTTATCAGGCGTACATCATAATCAGTCCACTTCCGCATTGATGTTGTTTGATAAAGCCCTAACAACCATGGTTTTCCTAATTTAGTTGCAACTTTAACAGTAAGCTGTGCCTTAATATTAAACATCTTTGCTGTTTCACTTTCCGAGGCTTCCGGATCATCAAAATAAGCAGGTATAGGCTCATTTTTCTCAATAGCCAGCATCATAAGATGCCTGGAATAATCATCAAGTTGTATTTCGTTATTTACCACTTGCTGTTTCTGCGTAGCACTTGTATTGTTTTGGTAAGGAATAAGATACTTCCCGGCATCCGGGTCGCAAGGAAATAGCAACCATGATTGATTGCAATTAAAAAGAATTGCCAACTCGTTTATTACTGATTGGATAATTTCTTTGTGGGTAATGGTTTTGCTGAGTAAAAATGAAATTTTGTCGATGTTTTCGAAAAAACTCAGGTTTTCCTTCAATGTAGATTGAGCTTGCAGTAGCTCCTCTTCAAGCTTATTTTTCTCATCTATCATTAGGTTGGCTTCGTTTGCAAGACGACGGAATTCTGTAAAGAATATCTTGTTTGTATCTATTTTTTGATTTGTCAGTGCAAGCCGGGAAAAAAAATCGAAAAAAACATTTAGTTCTTTAGCAAGGTATCTGGTAAAATAATTACTTAGTATGAACATAAATAATGAAAACAAAAAAAGTAGTAGTATGCCAAAAAACAATTCCGATTTTAGCTCATCATAATATTCTTTTTCAATAGTAATTAATTCCCTTTTTATATCTTGAAGATAGAAACCCGCACCAACAATCCATTGCCAATCGTCGTAGCCTTTTATGTATGAAATTTTTGGTAATATCGAATCGGAACCTATTGTTTTAAACTTATAAGTTATAAAATCCCCATCGGCTTTTTTGGCGGCCTCTATTTCAATATCATACAGTCTGACACCTTCAGGATCGGTTATGTTAGACATATCTTTATAACCTTCGACAACAGCCCCATCGAAAACAAGTGCCTGTCCCTGATATGTATTAACAAAGACATATCCTCCATGCTCAAAGCGGATTTTCTCAATTCTGTCGAGCACAATTTGTTTGCATAAACTGTCAGAAAAATCTAAATTTCTATTCCTGATAAAATTGATATAATTTATAACACCCTCAACCCTATGCTTCAGAACAGCTTTTTGATTTTGGTCTGAGGAAGATTGCAATGTCTGTTTTTTATAAAAATACTCATTCTTTTTGTTGATGAAAATAAAAATACTATATGCAACTGAAATAAATACGATTACTAAAACGAAGATTGATTTTATCCTTTTTTTGATGCTTATGTTTTTTTGTTTTCCCATTTATTCGAGTTGTTATATTTTTATTTCAGTTTATATTTCCTAAAAACCTCACATCCTGTATCCTGTCTCGATACTTTTGTACCTCACTATCTGGATTTCGCTTTGCCCAACATCTTGTTTCTTATATCTTAAACTCTAAACATAGAACCCGGAACTCAAAACCCGTATTCATCCAGAAGTTTACGGGCAGCTACAAAAGGGCTTATTTCTTTATCAATTACTTTTTGTTCGATAGCTTCAATGCTATGCTTCATACTTTTGTTGTTGTAAAAATTAAGTTTTAATGCCTGTTGGATAGTTTCGTGCATCCGGTATTTTGCCTGTTGCTTTCGGCGATGGTAGAAATAGTTGTTTGCTTTAGTAAAATCGCAGTAGTTTTTAACGTTGTCCCAGATTTCGTTAATACCTGTGTTTTTATATGCCGAGCATGTAAGCACTTTTGGCGACCATTTCGATTTGCCCAAAGGGAATAAATGCAATGCCGCCTGATATTCGCTACGCGCACGTTCTGCATTTTTTATGTTGTCGCCATCGGCTTTGTTAATACTTATGGCATCGGCCATTTCCATTATGCCCCGTTTTATTCCCTGCAATTCGTCGCCGGCACCGCCAAGCATCAGCAAAAGAAAAAAATCGACCATCGAATGGACAACAGTTTCCGATTGGCCAACGCCAACGGTTTCGATAAAAATTGTATCGAACCCGAAAGCTTCGCAAAGAATTATTGTTTCGCGGGTTTTTTGTGCCACACCGCCAAGGGAGCCTGCTGCGGGTGATGGCCGGATAAAAGCATTGGGGTCGTTCGATAATTGCTCCATACGGGTTTTATCGCCAAGGATACTTCCCCTGGTTTTTTCCGAACTTGGATCGATGGCCAGCACAGCGAGTTTGTGGCCCAATCCTGTAAGGTGAAGACCCAGGGTTTCGATAAACGAGCTTTTCCCAACACCCGGAACACCCGTAATCCCCACCCTTATTGAATTCCCCGAGAGAGGCAGGCATTGCTCGATTATTTCCTGCGCCATTTTCTGATGTTCGGGCAAATTGCTTTCGATTAAAGTAATAGCCTGGCTGAAAATACTCCGGTTTCCATTTCTGATACCATTAATATATTCACCGGTACTAAGTTTTTTCCTTTTTTTAGTCCTGAAACGCTGTACCGATCCCGGATTTAACGATGATGGCCTGTCGATGCCATTGTTTACTTTAAGGGCTTTAAACTCATCGGAATTTTCGATATGATGCTTTTCTGGTTTTTTCATTATTAGAGATTAAATACTGTTGTGGCTTTTGCTGCTGAGCATTTGCTATTTGCTTAAACTTCTATTATCCCTGCTACTCCCAATATTGCTACAATTAGTCCAATAATCCCGAGTATGCCAAAGTATTTATATTTTTCATTTATGTCTTTTAAAAAGAAAAGGAACATGAAAAAAGGTAAATAAAACAAATCGGTGGGGTCGTGAGTAAAAAATGCTTTGAATCCCGATAAGCCTGCAAGTCCTCCCACAATTACTGTAACTAATGTTACATCTCTTTTAAAGTTTCTTTTTTCCCGGTTTTCCATTTCTACTTGCTTTAGTTTTATTATTTATTCGAAACATTACAAAAAACGACAGGCAATCTACAAAAAAAAAGAGGATGTTTCAAAATTAATTAAAACATCCTCCTTGTAGATTTACAAAATCTGACTATGAAAAATTATTTTTTTTCTGAACCTGGCAATAAAACTTTACCTGTAACTTTTAACATTACTGATGGATTTACCGGATCGTTTGTTATAACTGTAATAGTTTTGTTCTGTTTTCCTTTTTTTCCGCGCGAATTGAATTTTACATTAAACTTGCTCGATTCGCCCGGAGCAATAACCTTATCTTCGGGGTTAACAACTGTGCAACCACAGCTTGCTTTTGTTTTACGGATAATCAAATCGCTTTTGCCTGTATTTTTAAACTTGAAATAATGTGAAGCAGATTCGCCTTGATTTAATGTGCCAAAATTAAAATTTTTGGTTTCAAATTCAATTCTTGCTGATTTATCCTTTTGTTCTTGCGTCAGTTTCGAAAAATCTTCCTGAATTTTTGCACTTAAAGTAATCCGGCTTCTCCTGTCTTTTGGGTCATAGTTATCGTTAAAAACAAGGGGGATACGATCAATTACAAAACCCCAGTCGTTTTTTAAACCTGCATCGTAGTTCACAACAAGAATACCTTTTTCTCCTGACTTTAAAACTTTAGGAATAGCAGTAATTGTTACGTGGCCGGGTATACGCTTGAAACCAATGCTTTGGTCTTCTTCCGAAGTATTAATAATTTTAATAGTGTCAACCTTAATTTCATTGTTGCTAATGTTTTGAATTGCAAGATGGTTTGTTTCTAAGCGAATTGGCCCAATCTCATGTGGGTAATGGTCATTAACACCTTTTTTCCGTGCAATTACATTTCCCTTAATTCGCAGGATAACATTTGAATTTTCGGCATTTGTTGTAATTCTTATTGTTTTGTTAAAAGCACCAGGCCTGTTTTTTGGGTCGTATGCAGCTTTCACATATCCTTTGCCTTTAGGAGGAATTGGCTGTTTTGAGTACTCCGGTGTTGTACAACCGCAATTTGGCTTAACATTGGTAATAATCAAAGGGATATTACCAGTGTTGGTAAAACTAAATGTACTCATAGCTTTACCATCAGATTCTTTAATTGTACCATAGTCGTAAACCGTTTTTTCGAATTTGATGTATGCCTTTTCCTGAGCCAAACTTATATTTGCAAAAGTAAAGGCAAGAAAAACAACAATACTTAAAACCACTTTTCTCATAATATTCTGTTTTTTAAGTTAAAATTTCTATTACTATTTATCAATTTCAGAATGCCATTATTAATGATTTGCAAATCTATTTATATTGATAATCCACTGGTTAAAAGTCCTGTTAATATATGTTAAATAACGAAAAGACCATATATAAGAATTGTTAAAAAAAGAAATTTCAGATCAGTTGATAATATTTACCTTTACCGATTGTTATTTGAAAAGAAGTCAATTCAAAAATAAAATGTTAACAAAACAATATAAAAAAATACTGATACTTGCGGTTTTACTGTTTCTGCTTTGTCCTTTTGTGCTTGATGCGCAGTTCTATAATGGGCATCAGATGAGCTTTGGTAAAAACCGTGTGCAGTATCGCGAGTTTCTGTGGCAATTTTACCGTTTCGATAAATTCGATACTTATTATTATGTAAACGGAAAAGAATTGGCCGAATTTACGGGCAAAATAGCTCAGGAAGAGATACCACGTTTCGAAGATTATTTTCAACACGCTCTGGAAAAGAGAATTATATTTTTAATTTACAATAAGTTATCGGACTTTAAACAAAGCAATATAGGTTTGGTTTCGGATGGCAATGATGCCAATATTGGAGGTCGCACCCGTATTGTCAACAATAAGGTCTTCCTGTATTTCGAGGGCGACAGAAAAAAATTTGAACAACAAATTAAGGCTGCCATAATTGAAGTAATAATGAACGAAATGATTTATGGTACCGATTTTAAAGATAAAGTGGCCAACTCAACTTTACTTGCCCTACCCGAATGGTATCAGAAAGGTTTGATTTCGTATTTATCGCGTGGTTGGGATTTTGAAATCGAGAATCATGTTAGAGATGCAATTTTGAATGGCCGCTACGAAAAGTTCAATCGCATACCCAAAAAGGAGGCAGTGTATGCCGGCCATTCTATCTGGAATTATATTGCTGATGAATATGGTAAAGGAATTATCCCAAACATAGTTTACCTAACACGAATTCACAAAAATACACAAGACGGATTTTTATTTGTATTAGGAATTTCATTCGAGAGTTTGACTTATGAATGGCTATACCATTATAAAGACAAATACTCGAAAGAATTGGGGGGCGGAGAATTACCGAATATTGAAAATCTGATAAACAAACCCAAAGAAAAATACAGGATTACACAACCAAAACTCAGCCCACAGGGAAACAAAATTGCGTATGTTACCAATCAAATGGGGCAGTACAAAATTTATATCTATAACAAACAAAGCGGAAAGAATAAGCGCATCTTCAAAAAAGAATATAAACTCGATCAGGAAACAGATTATTCCTTCCCTTTGCTGGCCTGGCATCCAACAGGTAAACTGCTGACTTTTATTATAGAGAGAAAAGGAAAAGTGCTACTAAACCTGTATAACATTGAAACAAAAAAAACAGAGGTGATGCAAATGCACTATTTCGAGAAAATACTTGATTATTCGTATTCCGATGATGGTTTTAAATTAGTGATGTCGGCAACAATAAAAGGGCAAAGCGATATTTGGGTACACAAGCTGTTATCGCATACCAACGAGCAACTTACGCACGATTTTGCCGATGATGCCCATCCACGTTTTATTAATAATTCGACCAAAATAATATTTAGCTCAAACAGGGCAAACCCTGTTCTGTTCAGCCCCGGCGGGCCTGATGTAGAAACTACATTTGCTCATGATATTTTTATACTCGATTACGAAAGTAAAAACCGGAAGCTCACACAGATTACAAACACTCCGGTTATTGATGAAGTAAAACCATTCGGTATCGGGAAAAAACATTTCAGTTACCTAAGCAATAAAAACGGTATTTTCAATCGATATATGGCTTATGTAGACAGTACAATAAGTTACATCGATACTACTACCCATTATCGTTATTTTACAAAAGCTTATCCTTGTACAAATTTGTCATACAACCTGATAGATTTCGATATCAATAAAAATATGCAAAGCATTGATTTAATATGGTTCGATGGATCGGACCATTTATTTACAGGGAAAATAAGCACTCGAAAAAAAGAAAAGAAGAATCTAAAGACCACAAGTTTTCGAAACCGTTACACAAAAGATGTGCTACATGCTGATAGCCTGAAAAAAGCAAAAACCAAACGCTTAGAAAAGGAAATTGAAGAACTTAGCGCATTGCCGCAAAAAATATCAACGGATACATTAATTGATATCAGTAGTTATACTTTTGAACAGGAAAAGCAAGGATCCCCAATCAGGAAGAAATTACTGATCAATCAAAAGAAAGCCGAAGAATTTACAATCCCAATAAGCCAGATGTATTTTACTTCGTTTTACTCGAACTACATGGTGAACCAAATTGATTTTAGTTTCCTGAATGCTTCGTACCAGACTTTTACAGGCGGTGCCGTTTATTATAACCCCGGACTTAACTTTTTCTTTAAATTAGGTGTTAGCGAGTTATTCGAAGACTATCGTATAACCGGAGGCTTTCGTCTGTCCGGCAGTTTCGAAAGCAACGAATATCTTGTAAGTTTCGAAAACCTGAAGGACAGGATCGATAAACAGATTATATTACACAGGCAGACTTTCCGTGAAATATATGCTGAATATGCAGCTAAAAACTATACTCACGAGATTATGATTATCAGGAAATATCCTTTTAGCCAGGTTGCTGCTGTAAAAGGAACTGCAAGCATGCGTTACGATAAAAATGTGTTTTTATCAACCGATAATCAGACCCTGTTGGCCAAAAGCTATAATAAAACATGGGGTGGGCTTAAAATCGAATATATTTTTGATAACACTATAAATAAAGGGCTGAACTTGTATAATGGTGTAAGGCTAAAAGTTTTTGGCGAGGCCTATTGGGAAATCGAAAAAAACACCTCAGATTTATATGTGGTAGGTGCCGATGTGCGCTGGTATCAGAAACTGCATCACGATATTATTTGGGCCAACCGTTTTGCAGCCAGTACCTCTTTTGGCCGTAACCGCCTTATTTATTACATGGGAAGTGTTGATAACTGGTTTAGCTTTTTATCGTCGGAGCAGGTGTTCGACCAATCGGTTGCCATTGACAGGACACAGCATTTCGTGTACCAGACCCTGGCGACAAACATGCGTGGTTTTTCGCAAAATGTGCGCAATGGAAACAGCTTTGCACTTATCAATAGCGAAATAAGGGTGCCAATTGTAAAATATTTAGCTCGCAGGCCAATCTCAAACGAATTTTTCAAAAACCTTCAATTTATTGGATTTACCGATGTGGGTACTGCATGGTCGGGTGCTACACCATATTCCCGCAACAATGCCTACAATTACCTTGTTGAGGACAACGGCCCCATTACAATTGTTATAAACAAAGATATTGAGCCTATTGTATATGGTTATGGTTTTGGAGTGCGTTCGCGTTTATTAGGTTATTTTATCCGTGCCGATTGGGCATGGGGGGTTGAAGACCAAATTGTGCAACCCCGTATTTTTTATCTTTCGCTTAGTACCGATTTTTAATGAAGATGATTGAAATTATTGTATTACTCTTAATTGGATTGCTTGCCGGATTTATTAGTGGCAGCTTTGGTGTTGGAGGAGGGATAATCCTTGTTCCCGCTCTGGTTTTTATTTTGGGGTTCACCCAACATCACGCACAAGGCACAAGCCTGGCAATGATGGTAGCACCTGTAGGCCTTATTGCTGCATGGAATTATCATAAACAAGGTTTTGTTGATATAAAGGTAGCTGCAATAATATTGATAGCTTTTTTTATTGGCAGCTACTTCGGATCCATGCTGGCAATAAAAATATCGGGTAAGCTTTTACAAAAGATTTTTGGTGTTATGATGATTGTTGCAGCATTAAAAATGATATTCGGAAAATAATGTCGGCAAGCCTCCATCAACATGTTTAAAATAAATGAATACACTACTTTCTACGCTTCGTTCAGCTTCTGAACTAATTTATCCCAATTACTTTTAACACATCATTTACTGTTTTGGTCGATTTTATTTCATCATTAATTATAGTGTTGTCCTTCGACGAGAGAGAGATAAATTGCTGAAGCATTAATTCTATTTTTTTGCCTTTCTTTTCCTTTTTCTCAAAATTCGTTTCATTGTCGTAGGCATCTTTAAGTTCGACATAAGCCCATCTGCCTTTTTTGTACATTCTCTTTACCTGTTTGCGGTCTTTGTAGTTATAAGTAAACTCGTCGTACTTACCTAAAAGCTTATCATTTTGTATTTTAAACAAATCGTATTTTGCCCTTAGTTCATCAATTTCCACTACAATCCTGTTGCTCAATGTTAATTTAGGTGCATGGTATCCTGTCTTTTGGTAATTTTTTTCGTCATCCTCCAGAGGTTCAATATATGTTTTATATAGTACCGAAAAATACTCTCTATATTCTTCTGCTAAACCTGGAAATTCGTTGTTGATTTTTGTGTTCTCTTCTTTAAGCTGTGGAAATATTTTTTGAAGAATCTTTAATTTTTCAATAATAAACTCTCCTGTCTGTAATTTCTTTTCAATAAACCCCTCGTCGTTGTAATCTTCTATTTTTGATCTTTCCTCCTTTATCTCAGTATCAAA
>JAYENH010000503.1:0-2683 GCA_034721995.1 Bacteroidota bacterium | reverse complement strand
CTCCAGCCCTGTACAAGAACAATGTCCTGTGTTTGATAAACAGCGGCAGTAAGCGATTCAATCCCGCTCATTCCGTTTACCTGAAACAAGCCGGTGTTCGGAAAAGCAGGAGGCTGAATGTAAGTTGCTGTGGCTGCATATTCCGTTTCGTTGCCGGCTTTCCAGATTTTCCAGCTAAAGCTTTCGCCAACAACAAAACCATCGTTGGCAACATCGACACCCCAGGCAGTAAGCGAACCGGTTACGCCTGTCCAAACCATGTATCCTCCACAAGCAAGTGTGCCAAGCGAATCGTAAAATATCCCGATGTAATCGCCGGGAACAATAGTATCTCCATCAACAGAAATATTAGCAAATTCAGGAATTAAAATTGTGTGGTTAGTTCCTGTAACCGAATAGCTCCATCCGGGCGAGGCAATACTCCCCTGGAAAATTTCAATATCGTCGTTGCTTTGGCACGAATTATTATCAGCAACAGTTACAGAATAAATACCGGCAGCGCTAACATCAATTTGCTGGGTAGTTTCGCTTGTGCTCCAGTTGTAACTTGCATAAGCCCCCGCATCAAGTTGAATTGTCTGGCCGGGCAGGATTGTTTGATCCTGGCCTAAACCAACAATGATTACAGTATAATTCGAAATAGTAATATCATCAGTATCAACACCACTTGAGGCATCGCTTACTGTCAGAAAATAATTTGTCGCAGATTGGGGATTAACCGTAATTGTAGAACTTGTTTCACCTGTGCTCCACAAATAAGTGTATGGGCTTGTGCCTCCTGTAACAGTTGGAGTAAGCGTTGTAGTTTCGCCAGGGCAAATTGTGTAATCTGCACCTAAATCAACAGCCAATACCGGATCGATAATTTCGACCATATAATCGTGGGCCTCACCATAAGTATAGTTGGTGCATGGGTCGTCGCAATTCGCGTTCCAATTGACCCTCGCCCTCATCCGGTGTAAACCAAGACTCGAACCTGCAGGAATGTTTACTGTTGTGCTATACAAAGTAGCAGCTGAGGTAAGGTTAAAATTTGTTACCACTCTTTCGTTGCTATCGAAAACAGCATTATTATTAAAATCGATCCAAACAGATAAATACTGATTTGAATAATTTGTCGATAATTGCAATGTGTATGTATTTCCAACTAAAAGAGTAGTTGAAAGGTTCGTGTAATCTGCATAACCGCCAGATGTGCAACCTGTGCCGGATTGATTAATTGTATTGAAAATAAAATCGTCAATTTCATCGCCATACAAACAATCATAAGTATAAGTTGGCACACAATAATCTGCCAATTGAAAAACAAAACTTTCCTGAGCTGTGTAATTTCCGTTCGTTAACAAATAATCAAAAGTAAAAATCTCGCCCAAAGGAACCGAAGCATTTAATGTAACGGTGAAAGAAGCATCTACACTACCAGAAACACTTATTCCTGATATAGTAAAAACAGGACTACTTATGCTGATATAAGTACTTGTGCAAGACAAAGTCCCTGTTAATGGGCCTATATCGGCGTGTCCAATATTTTGCGATGGAATAGTCATTATAAGGGTTTCGCCCGGATCGAACATGCCATCACCATTGCCGGTTGCCGAGTCATCTAAAGTATAATTTCCGACCGAAAGCTCCGGGGCATTTATAATCAGGGGATATGTCGAATTCCATGTATTGCTTGCGCCATCTGTCATGTCAAAATTTAATAAAGCAACATGTTGATCGGGAACATTATTAGTGATAGTCAGGGCATACGCCTGGTTTTGTGTTACTGTTGAGCCATTTGCAATATTCCCATAACTCTCGGTATTATCTGTAATTGTAAGATACGAACTTGTACATGATAAATTAGAGACTACACTATTTGCCACAGCCACACCAATGTTTTCGATACCTACATCGAGCATAACACTTTCGCCAAAATCGGCCTGGCCATTATTGTTTCCTGCTGTATCGTCAACTGTTACCGAAGCAATATCAAGGTAAGGCCCTGTTGCAGCAATAATAGAAACATCGGCCCAATATGGAATTTTATTATATGCAGTTACTGTAACTGTCATCATGCCGGTGCTGGTTAATGCAGGAAAAGTAATTGTTGTATTTCCACCTGAAATTGTTCCCGTACCAAGAATCTGGTTTCCTATAGTAAGGGCAACTAGTGCATCGGTTACATTACAATTTACAGTAAACGAAGTTGCACCAAGATTTACTGTGCTTGCATGAGTAACTACCATTGCTGTTGGCAGTGCAGTCCTTACTTTTAGCGAAGGATCGCCAAAACAATTCCATGTGTCTGTCATGCTATTTCCCCCCGCGCCATATTCATCGTTCATTTTCATGCAGCCGGCCATCGACAGGCCACCAAAAGTACGACGAATGTTTGATGGGTAACTTTCGACTAAAACATCAACCATTTCGTCTTGCCCGCACATTGGGGGGTTCCAGCTTTGGTTGATGGTAGACATAAGAGTAGCTATTGCACCGGCGGGTTCGTCTAAGTGCTCGGCCCTTAGCCATGCCTCACCAAAACATGTGGAACCCGTAAAGTTACCATTTACACATGCTACCGACCAAATAAATGGTAGCATTCCGGTATTAGTTAAAAGATTAACATTTGTGCTGCTGAAACCGGAAGTAGCAAACGAAGTTGTCGATCCATGTCCGGTATATAAAATCAGACCACGAC
>JAYENH010000502.1:0-2688 GCA_034721995.1 Bacteroidota bacterium | reverse complement strand
AGTTGGTAGAAATACGTACTTCTTATGATAAAATCAACCAGATTGAAAATATTATCAAAGATATAGATACCAAGCAACTAAAAGAAGAATATGGCTTTACCTATATCGATGGCTATTCAAGTTTTTCGATGGATTTCTTCCAAAAATCAGACTTGAGCGGAAACGAGGTTTTGTTTCTTGGCCGTACAATCGATAGCGATAATTCCCTTTTAAAACAGATTTTAAAAACAGAAAACCGCATTGTTGGTCGGGATTACGTAATGCCCGAAGATCAGGCTGTGATTGTGTCGAAAAAGCTAATTGAAGATTTGGGGCACAACTTAGATTCAATTCCATATTTTCTTAATTATTCTTATTACTGCGGATCGCGGATGCCTGTACCATTACCTGTGTTGGCTGTGGTTACCGACCTGCCTGGCGATTACGATTTTTTGGTTACTAAATTCCTGAAAGACAAAATCGACTCCGAGGTCTACCCATTAAACATCAGCAAAGAAAATCAGCAACGAAGTTTTATCGTTTTTGTACCCGAAGAAAAAAATGTTGATGATTTAAGAAACTTCCTTAGAAATAATAAAGAGTTACGCAGCAATAGTAAAACAGTCGACAAATATCTTTTCAAGCAAACGTACCAAAATGGTTTTATAATTAACTGTTTGTTAGAAGATAGTGTTTCTGTTGATTTTGTAAAGAACTTTATAAATGAAAACGGCAGTATATTTAAAAAGTATAATGCCATCAGGATTTATAATTTCGAAGCCGATGATTTTAAGCGACGGGTAAGGATAATAGACCATTTCTCGGTTTTCTTCGACGATTTATCAAAGACAGGTGAGTTTCGCGATTTTATGCTGGCAGAGCACGGGGTAATTGTTGACCTGAATCAGGTAAAGGCAAAAGAGAATTATGCCTTCATACAAAATATCTCTAATGCCACAAGTTGGTTTTTAATTGTGTTGAGCATCATCAGTATTTGTTTGTTTATCTCGAACCTGCTGAAAAACCATATCGAAAAAATAAAAATTAACCTCGGCACATTCAAGGCTTTTGGGTTGAATAATATTTCCCTGATTATCACATATTCGTTTATTATTACCGTACTTATTATTGTATCGCAAATTGCAGGGGCCGTAATTTCGCAGCTTATTGGCAATTCGCTTTCAAAACTTATTATTGAAATTTCGGGCATCGAACCTGAAGCAGGAATTAATTATTTTACAATATTAAATATCTTCAGTTTGAGGGTATCTTTGTTTATTTTGATGATTAGTTTTTTAGTAATCCTTACGGTACTCAGGCAAAGCCTTACCGAAACCCCCGGAAACTTAATTTATAACAGGAGCAGTAAAAAATAAATGTCATGGCACTTATTACAGATATAACTATTTCGATTGATTCTAACCGCTTCGATGCACGGATAAGGCACTTGAATATTTCACAAAGCATAAACAAGCACCATCAGTTTAGCATCGAATTCGAATTAGCTTCGGTTGAGGGTATGCTCGATCATTTCCTTATGGATAAGTCGAAGGATTATGTTGGCTCGGTAATACAGATTTCGATTAAACCCGTCGACTTTTTGAAACAACATGCCGAACTCAATTTTAAGGGGGTGATAACCAACATATCGGCAAACAGGGCCAACCGCCGCAATGGCGACATGCTCACCATACAGGGGTACAGCCCCGATATTTTAATTGATGAAACACCAAACTGTAAATCCTTCGAAGAAGCCGATATCAAACAAATTTTTTCCGAGGTTTTAAAACCTTATCCTAAAAATTTGCTGCCACTGAAATCCTCGCCAAATTCGAGCGAAAAGTTCGATTATATTGTCCAGTACAACGAAACAAATTTCAATTTCCTTTATCGTTTGGCTGCACTAAACGGCGAATGGTTTTTCTACGACGGGCAAAACCTGCACTTAGGTTTAGATACCGGCAAAGAAACCGAACTGGAATATGGTTCCGATTTAATCGACTTCAATTTCTCAATGGGGGTCAGCCCGATTAATTTTTCGTTTTCGGCCTTTAGTTACAGCGATGTTAAAACTTACTCAAGTAGCTCGAAAAGTGCAAGCATTTCGGGACTTAACGACAATCAAAAAGTTTCGGAGAAAAAATCTGAAGGGCTTTACACAAGCGATAATAATCAATTTTTAATTCACCATAGCAGCAATATAAATCAAAGCAGCCTCGATAAAATTGTAAAAAAAGTTAAGGGCAATAAAATCAGCAATGCCGTTGTTTGTAGCGGCCAAAGCGAGAATACGGGCGTTCAGATTGGCCAGATAATCAGTATCAGCGGAAAAAATATGATAATGGAAACAGGGCCTAATTACGGGCAATATCTTGTTGTGTCGGTAAATCATTCCAGCGATCTTGAGGGGAATTACATGAATACTTTCACAGCAATTCCGGCAAATATTACGAATAACCCTTTTATTGTTCCTCAACTGTTTCCTCGTATCGAAAGCCAAAGTGCAGTAGTAACAGATAATAGCGACCCCGACAAACTGGGGCGCATCCGTGTGCGTTTCTATTGGCAGGAACAGAAGGACAGTCCCTGGCTACGAATAGTAAACCCTTATGCCGGAGATAAACGGGGGGCTTTTATTATTCCCGAAATAGGCGACGAAGTTATGGTTCAATTCGAGGGCAGCAATGCCGAAAAACCTTATGTAATAGG
>JAYENH010000501.1:0-11469 GCA_034721995.1 Bacteroidota bacterium | reverse complement strand
TAAAAATAAGATCACCTGCCTGTGTAGGCCCGCCAAAAATAAAAAATGCCTCAGGACTTGTGTATGCAACCGAATTGGCCAGGGCTTTTCCGAGAATTTCACCGGTGATATCAAAAACTTTTAATGCAAGCTTATCGCCGGCAATTGCTGCTTCGGCCACTATTTTAGAGTTCAGCTTTTTAAATGTGAATTCGTGAAGTGCAGATTTTTCGTTGCTATCAAGCATCAATTCAAAAGCAGTGCGTTTAATGCCGGGTGCCGAGCAATAAGTTTCGAGACAGCCCCTGCGGCCACATCCACATTGGCGGCCATTTTTTTTAACTATAACGTGGCCAATTTCACCGGCAAAACCATCGTGGCCATACACCAATTCACCGTTTACAACAATGCCACTGCCCAATCCTGTTCCCAGGGTAATCATAATAAAGTCTTTAATTTTGCGTGCTCCACCATAAACCATTTCGCCTATGGCCGCAGCATTGGCATCGTTAGTTAAAAAAACGGGTACATCGAAATGCTCTTCAAAATATTCTACTAAGGGGATTATCCCTTCCCACGAAAGATTTGGGGCAAATTCGATGGTTCCTTTGTAGAAATTCCCGTTGGGCGCACCTATCCCTATCCCTGATAAAACAATATCATTTTTTAAATCTGATAATGATTTATTTATTTTATCTGATAAATGTGTTACAAATTCTCTGGCATCGGTTGAGTTGCCAGTCGGGATTTTATCCTTATAAATACAATTTCCCTTTTTGTCGATAAACCCGAAAACAGTGTTTGTCCCCCCAATATCAATTCCTACAGCTATTTCTGTCATAAATTGTTAATTTTGAATTTTGGCAATGCAAATTATTTTAATTTGAATATTTATTGAATAAGCCCGGCTCGTAACCTTTAGCCCCGTACCAGGCAAGATAAATGTACGATATCATTGGAATAAAGAATGCAAAATGGTAGGCCCCAAACCAATCGCCCATTGCACCCATAATAAAAGGAAGTAATGCCCCGCCAACAATCATCATAACCAAAAGCGACGAGCCTTGGCTCGTGTCTTTTCCCAAACCGGCAATTGCAAGTGTAAAGATATTCGACCACATTATTGAATTAAACAAACCAATGGCAAGCACGCACCACATAGCAATTTCGCCATAACTTAACATTGTAATTATCAAGAGTCCAATAATAATAAGCGAAAATATAAACAGAGTGCGTGAAGCTTTTGCATTTCCAATTCTGAAAGCAATTAAATTAAGTGCAACAAAAATCAGAAATGGAAGTATTGTTTTTATTTCCATACCCGATTCTATGTTAATGCTGAAGAAAATAACAAAAAATGCAAGCAGTGCCACGGGTATCATTACCAGGTCTTTTTTTATTCCTGATATTTTATCGGACAGGGAAATTGCCCCAAGGAAACGGCCTATCATCAATCCGCCCCAATACAGTGCAAGGTACGATTTTGCTTTCATTTCGGTAAATCCCATCATCTCGTTCAGATAATTGATTAAGGCACTTCCGATACTTACTTCGGCCCCAACGTAAAAGAAAATGGCAATCATTCCAAATACCAGATGTTTGTGATGCAAGGCATTGGCACCAGATTCCGTTTTGTCTTCATCAATCATACGAGGTAGTTTCATAAAAACAAAAACAAGGGCCAGAACTATAAAAACTGCTGCAAAAATCAGGTAAGGTAACTGAACACCAAGTGCCGAAAGTGGGGAGCCATTGTCGGTTGTAACAGCTTCTCCCATACTATTTAACAAAGGAGTCCCCATTTTTGCGAAATAATGAAAAACAAGATAGCCCCCCAAAATGGGTGCAATGCTTGTCCCAAACGAGTTAAAACCCTGCGAAAGGTTTAATCTCGAACTGGCAGTTTCGGGTTTACCAAGAATTGCGACATACGGATTTGCGGCAATTTGCAAAAGTGTAAACCCCAGGCCTAAAACAAATAAGGCAGTTAAGAAAAGGCCATAAATACCCAGCGATGCCGCCGGATAAAATAATAAGCAGCCAATGGCAGACACGATAAGTCCGGCTATAATCCCTTTTTTATATCCGAGTTTAACAATGGGGTCGCCTTTTACCGACGAAATCCAAAAATAAATCAGCGAACCAATAAAATATGCCCCAAAAAAAGCAAACTGCACAAGCATCGACTGTGCCCTGCTTAACTCAAAAACCTTTTTCACAAAGGGGATCAGGATGTCGTTCATGCAAGTAATAAAGCCCCACAAGAAAAATAGTGTAGTAACAATTATCAAGGCAGGCCGATAGTTTTTAGTGTTCATAGTGTTCGTGTGTTTTATATCGGTGAGTATATGGTTTGTGGTGGTATTTGAAACAATAATCTTTCAACTTACACTGATGATTATTCATAGCTAATATGTTTATATTCAGCATATCACTCGCTATTAACTATATGCATTGTTATGGGCTTTTTATAATTATTCAACTGAAAACTTTATTTTTCCCTCTTTTACTTTTCGTAAAAATTCAGTTTTTTCAATCAAAGTCATTCCTTGCATTTTTTCAGCTAATTTCTGTTTAACTTTTCTAAAAAACTTAACAGTGTCAAATGATTTTTCTTTATTCTTCATTTTTTAAAAATTCTAATGGTGAACGAATATCGATTATAGGATAACCCAAACGAATGTTGATTGAGTTAAACATTTTTATTTTGTCAAAATTTACAATGTGTTTAAAGTTCCAACTTATCAAACAGTCTAATCTGTTAACAGATGCTAATGCAATGTGATACGCATCATTTTCACTCGCTTTTCCTAATGCTTTCTCTCTTATATATGTTTGTGCTAATTCTTCAATGTCTTCATTTATTTTTATTGTATTTAAACAACTATCAGGAAAAATTTTAACAATCTCTTTCACGTGTTTTGGTGCCAATTCCAATTCTGCTTCATTTATATTAGAAAAAAAAATGTCAAAATCACAATTTTCAATTCTTTTGAATAGCTTTTCTGTAGCCACCATAAACTCTTTGTCAAAGTATCCACCAATTACAGAAGTGTCTATGTAAATTCTTGGTTTCATATTTATTTCTATTTTAAAGCAAATTTACAAAAATATTGTTTATTGAATAATCAAATTTAAAATACGGTCATATTTTTCCATCTGCATTTCAAAAAACAATTGATTACTTTTTACCACCTTTCGAAGCTCCTTTTGAGCCTCCACCTGATGTTCTTGCTGGATTATTCCCTCTTCCACCACCAGAAGGTTTTCCTGTTGTGCTTGGTGCATTTTTTACTCCACTTGATTTAGCCATAATAATTCAATTTTTGTTTTCCTGCTCATAAGGTTTTTCGGTTTCATCCTGTTTTTTAAGTGGGTTCTGGTCTCCACATTTTTTGTCAAAATATTCTTATTGTTTCTATTTGTTCGATGTATCTTTCTTGAAATTGCCCATAGCAAATTAAATTGCCCATCAAAGAAACTAAAACTTAGCTCCGAAATTTACATTTATCTGCTGATCGTGGAATTCATCAGGTTCATATCGGTATAATCTTAAGTTAACCGAAGTAAAATAATTTTTAGCCGGTTCGTACTGAAAACCTATAATCGAGTAGTAGTCGTTTTCTTCTGATTTCAGATTACCGTAGTCTAATCGTGCCAGTACTTTAAACTTTTCCCAAATAGCATACGAAGTATACAAACTGGCTCCTTTATAGTCCATATCTTTTACATAATTATAGTTAGTTACGTAGTTTAACTCACAACCCAGCATTAGTTTTTTGCTTTTATGACCAAGGAATACCGATACCACATTTTTATCAAAATTATCGAATGTTTCGTCCGAAGGTTTTTCGTAATCGGTATAAACTTTAATCAGGAAGTTTTCTTTAGGGACATACTCTATATTTGTAGAAATCAGGAATATCGAATTGTTATCCTGATAACGAAAAGGGCCTTCGCCATTTACTGCCGACAAACTCCACCGCAAATTATTCGACTCGGAAGAATACGTAAAGCGGGCACCAAAATCGGCAGGCATCCCGTAACGGTATTTTTCCTGATAAGTAACACAAACATAGCGGAATCCCCACCATTTATCCTGCACCGTAAGGTATTGCTGGTTTAGCAATTGCCCAACCGACAAAGCTAACCGGGGATGAAACTGCCAGTCGATTTGCCCCATTTTTAAAAAAGCTGTGTACTTGCTGCCTTCGAACGAGCCTGCAAGGGTATCCATGCCGGAGAAATTTGTAGTGCGGGTTACATCGTACAAAAGGGTGGCTTTAACGTTTTCGCCAAGTTTTCGGGAGTATCCGATTATCCCGGTAGTAAAATCGAAACCGGTTTGCCTATCCAAAGTATTATCAAAATTATGATAAAAACCTGTGTAGATGCGGGCTAAAACTTTTCCCTTATCCTGGGCATTGGAACTAATAGCAGTTGTTAAGAAAAAAATGCTGATTAGTGTGGCAAAGAAAAATTTACAAATATGTTTCATCATTTTAATGTTTGAGCTTTATTTTCGGCACAAAATTAAAATATTAACCTGCTTGTATTCCTTATTTTATCTTGAATGAGTTTAAATTATTATTTCATGGATTGAATTATCTTCCGCAGATTTCGCTGATTCTCGCTGATAATTTCTTATTAACACTAATTCTTCATCAATAATCATTATACAATAATCAATTATTTGGGAACCCGGATAAAATAAGCCTTGCCCGATTTGTTGGTGAGGTAATGGTTGCGCAACCAGGGGTTTAATTCTTTAAGCTCTTTATAGCTAATGCCATATTCATGGGCAAAATCGGCAAAATGGCCAACTGCCGTATCAACTTTCAATTTGCTTGTAGGGATTATTTCATAAAGGTCTTTTTTTCTGAACTTAAATCCATAAGCATCGGGATCCGAAATAAGAAGTTTCACTGCAAGTATCCTAAAAACATATCTCCCCGTTTCTTCGTTTAGCAAAAGATTATAGTAATTATCGGCTTTTTGGCGTTCCATTTCATTGCTCAACCGCCGACGGCCAACATTATAAGAAGCCGCTGCCAAGGTCCAGCTTCCATATTTCTCGTACGATTCTTTTAGGAACTTACAAGCTGCACGTGTCGATTTTTCGATATGGTAACGTTCGTCTATTTCGTTGTTTACCTCAAGGCCATATTCCTTGGCGGTACCTTTAAGAAATTGCCAATAACCTTCGGCACCTGCCGGCGATCGGACATTTGAAAAACCACTTTCGATAAAAGGCAAATATTTAAAATCGGCAGGAATACCCTCCTCTTTCAGGATTGGTTCAACAATAGGTAAGAAACGGGTTGCTTTTTTCAAAAATAGAAAACTCTGCGAATGGTAATAAGTATTTATTAATACTTCACGATCGAGAGCCTCACGTACAAAAAATTTTTCGAGAGGGACTTTTTCTCCTGCAAAGCTCAATTTATCGGGCAGGTCAATCGCATATACCGAATAATTTTTCCTGAAATCGTTTTGGTACGAATACTCATCTGCTGGTTGCGAAACCGACGAAATTAATAGTGATGAAACACTTATGATGCTGATAACTATTATGATGCTCCATAATGATTTTTTACCCATAGCACTATATCCTTCCCTGCATGTTAATTTCCCCATCGAAATAAAATCCTTTTTAATCTTTAATAAAATAAAAAAGTCCGCTAAAGCAGGACTTTAAAATGAAACTGCAAAATTATAAAAATGTTTTGTCGTATCTTCTTAAATAATGCACGAAAACTCATGTTTTTTGAATCCCGATTTTCATCGCTTTCGAGGACAATCTGAACTCTGAACTTTGAACTCATATTTATTTATCTTTGCCGGCAAATAATAAAACCATTTTAAAGTGCAGGAAAAAATTCTAATCCTCGATTTTGGATCACAATACACCCAGCTGATAGCCCGCCGGGTAAGGGAATTAAATGTTTATTGCGAAATTCATCCATACAATAAAATGCCGGATATTGATGAAAGTATTAAAGGCGTAATTTTATCGGGTAGCCCTTTTTCGGTACGCGACAAAAACGCATTGATCCCCGACTTGTCGAATATTAAAGGCAAGAAAGCTTTGTTGGGAATTTGCTATGGTGCTCAGTTTTTAGCACATAATTATGGTGGCGAAGTTTTACCTTCGGATACCCGCGAGTATGGCCGTGCAAACCTGGGCTATGTTGATAGCAATAATGAGCTGATGACCAGTATTGAAACTAATACCCAAGTGTGGATGTCGCATGGCGATACTATTGCAAATATCCCCGATAACTTTAAAATTGTTGCCAGTACTGCGGATGTAGAAATTGGTGCTTTTAAAATTGAAGATGAAATTAGCTATGGAATACAGTTTCACCCCGAAGTATATCATACGGTTCAGGGCAAAACTTTATTGAAGAATTTTGTTGTTGATATTTGCCAATGTTCACAAAATTGGACCCCCGATTCCTTTATCGAAACAAGTATTTCTGATTTACAAAAAAAACTTGGCGACGAAAAAGTAGTACTTGGCCTGTCGGGTGGGGTAGATTCGTCGGTTGCTGCCATATTGTTGCATAAAGCCATTGGGAAAAATCTTATCTGCATTTTTGTTGATAACGGTCTTTTACGAAAAAACGAGTTTAATCTGGTTCTCGATTCTTATAAACACATGGGATTAAACGTAATCGGGGTAGATGCAAAAAAACGTTTTCTCGATGCCTTAAAAGGAATTTCAGACCCCGAACAAAAGCGAAAAGCTATTGGCCGTGCATTTATCGAAGTTTTCGACGATGAAGCCCACAAAATACAAAATGTGAAGTGGTTGGCGCAAGGAACTATTTATCCTGATGTAATTGAATCGATATCGGTAAAAGGGCCATCGGCAACCATAAAATCGCATCATAATGTTGGCGGCTTGCCCGATTTTATGAAACTAAAAATAGTTGAACCCCTTAATCTGTTGTTTAAAGATGAGGTACGCCGCATAGGGAAAGCCTTGAAAATTGACGAAACTATTATTGGCCGCCATCCATTTCCGGGACCGGGCCTTGCTATTAGAATTCTTGGTGATATTACCCCCGAGAAAGTCAGCCTTTTGCAAGAGGCCGATTATATATTTATTAAGGCACTGAAAGATCATAACTTATACGATAAAGTTTGGCAAGCAGGTGTAATGCTTTTACCTGTCCAATCAGTTGGGGTAATGGGCGATGAACGTACCTACGAAAGAGTTGTAGCATTGCGCGCAGTTGGTTCCACCGATGGGATGACAGCCGATTGGTCGCATTTGCCTTACGGGTTCCTTGCAGGGGTATCGAACGATATTATCAATAAAGTACGGGGTATCAACAGGGTAGTTTACGATATTAGCTCAAAACCCCCCGCCACTATCGAATGGGAGTAGGAATGCAATTTTGTGTTTTCTTGCGGCCACAAATGTATATCGACAGAACAGGATAATTTTATGCAAATAACAATAGGCTTACTGCCATTACTGCCATTCCTGAAATCAAACCGTAAATTGACAGGTGATGTTCGCCAAACTCGCTGGCAGCAGGGAGAAGTTCGTCTAAGGAGATAAAAACCATGATTCCTGCAACGGCTGCAAACAATACCCCAAAAACAACCGGCCCTAAAAAAGGCATCAGTATTAAATAGCCAATTATAGCACCAACAGGTTCAGCCAATCCCGACGAAAACGAATACCAGAATGCCTTGCGTTTATCGCCAGTGGCATAATATATCGGCACCGAAACAGCAATTCCTTCAGGAATATTATGTATTGCGATTGCTACTGCAATGGCAATACCCAAATTAGGATCGGTAAGTGCGGCAGTAAATGTTGCTAAACCCTCAGGGAAATTATGTATGGCAATGGCCAGAGCGGTAAAAAGGCCCATACGCATTAATTTATGATTTTTTCCGGGCTCATCCATTTCTTCCACTTTATGTATCTCGTGTGGGTTTTCGAAAGATGGAATAAGTTTGTCGATAATTGCGATGACTGCAATTCCACCGAAAAACGAAATCACCGTTACCCAGTATCCCAGGCTTTCGCCAAGTGCAGGGGCTTCTGTTGTGCCTATGAGGGCTTCTTTCGCTTTAACAAAAATTTCGACCATCGATACGTAAATCATTACCCCTGCTGAAAATCCCAGCGAAACCGATAAAAATTTTGTATTTGTAGTTTTTGTAAAAAAAGCAAGTGCGCTGCCAATCCCTGTCGACAATCCTGCAAATGCTGTCAATCCAAAAGCAATTAGTAATTCGTTTATTCCTATTTCCATGAGAGTCAATTTCTTATAATTCTATAAATTTTGTGTGGAATAAAGGTCGCAAATTTACCCATTATTTTAAGTTATTATGCTGAGTGAACAGATAAATTTATGAAATGTTAGGAACAGAAATTTTTACTGACAAAATAATAGCACCTGGTTTATGCGATAATTTAGTTTACGATATGTAAGGAGTTCTGGATTTTCTTTATTGAAAACTCTCTTTGTGATGCCTTTGTTTTTGTATCGAAGTTTTCCGAATTCCTTATTCCCTGCTTATCAACATATAAATTATCGCTAAAAACAAGAGTTCCGGGAGGTGCTTTTTGTGCAACAACATTAAATTTATTAGTAACTTAAACACAAATTACCGGCAAAACAAAAAATATCACTTTTGTTAATTTCATATAAGTCTGATTGCTATCTGGATTAGAGTTGAGCACAAAACAAACATTGAAACTTCTAACCCTAAACCTTCTAAGCTATTTTATAAAAACTTTTTCTGATATATTTTCTTCTAATGTTTGTATAGACACTACATAAATTCCTGTGCTTATATTTATTGGAATTACAAAGTAATCGCTTCCTTTTAGTTCTTGTAATAATAATACGCGCCCTATCAAATCTGAAATAGTAAGCCTGGCATCCTCTATAACTTTTTCGCTGCTGATGTAAATTGTTTGACTGTTGCTGTAAATGTCTATTTCATCTTCAACTCCCTGTTCTTCAACAACGAAATGCAACAGAAAACGTTTTTCCTTATCCGAAGTAAAATAATCGAAATTATAAACTCCCTCTGCAAAATTGTGCATTGTATTGGTTTTTGTGTCTTCAATAATTATTTCGGATATATCGGAAATTTCCTTCAAAATAAAACTAAAAGCAGCATTTTTTTCTGATCTGAACCCAAGCTGTACAATCTTACATGTTGGCCTTATATCGACCGAAAGCATTTTATCAGCAGCAAAAGAATACAATTGTCCGATTTCCTCATTAAATGAAAGCAATTTCCATGCATCATGTTTTCTATCGAAACCGGTAGTGGCTATTTTATTAAAAGCAATATAAACCTCATCGCTGTAAGCATTATTCTTTGCCTGTAGTATAATATGGTCTGTCTGCTCGTTTTTAAAGTATGACGATGCCCCATTATGTACACGATGCGAATTTGATATTTCAAAATCAGCCCCTGTGGAACTGACAAAAAAGCCCTGCATTGGCGGCAGGTATTGCGTTCCACCGTTTGTGCCCGCACCATTTACCCAACTTGCATAATGGCTGTTGGTTTGGTCCCAATAATAAATTGCTCCCCAGTCGTCGTCGAGTAAAGCCCAATTGATTGATGAAGGATAGGGATTTCCTAAAAGGGTCCATCCATAAAATTGTTGATCGCCAGGGTCTTCGTAATTTTGGGTTGTACTTATTGTGAGATTTCCATTGTTTAAGTTTCCTGTAAAAGTATATAATGTAGATGTACCTGAAGTTCCCCATAAAGCATATCCCTGCGCTACGTTCAGGTTATGGCCGGGGTCAACAACATCTGTCCAGGTGGCAATTGCTTCGGTATAATATTGAAGGTAATCTCCCTGGAAAACATTTGCTGTGGCACTGCTGATGGGCACAGCAATGTGATGCCAGGCATCGGTCCCAGCAATATATCGTTGCACAGTGGCAGGAACTTCTGATGTGTTATGAATAAGCGAAGCCGTACCATCATCCGAAGATTGAATAATAAGCCCACCATTACCTGCATTATTTTGAATGCTTCCTGAAACAGTAACTTTGCTTTGCGGAGCTAAACTCAGACTATTGCCTGAGGTTATATCAATTGCCTGGCCACCACTACTAATGCTTAACCCCGATGAATGACTGCTGTTGTCGATGCTTATTGATTTATTAATTGATAAAGCACCGGAAGTAAGGTCAATGCTTTGTCCGTCGATATCACCCGAAATAATTATATTGCAATTTTCACACGAATTGGCAATAGCTTCGCGCAAGGATCCATAACCATTATCGCTGTTGTTAATAACAGTTATTTCTGCATCGCACGAAGGGCTGGTAAAACTAAGCTCCTTGCCATAACGCGTTCCGGAGCTATTTGTCGCATAGGCTTTCACGTAATAATCTGTTGAGGCCTGCAATTCAATAGCAAGACTATTATACGAATCGTTTCCGGTGCCATTGTCAGTAATATTATCGTTGATGTCGGGATTTCCGGTAAGGTTCCAGCAAATACCTTTTTGCGTAACGGGCGCATCACCGTTGCTTTCGATTTGGTTTGTCGAGATTTCAGCATGATTGGTGTACACATTGGCAATTGTTCCGGTTGCAACTCTTGGTGCAGTAATTTTCGTGGTATATGCTTTAATACATAAATCATAATGGAAGTTGGTGGTGTGCCCGATTTGGTACCAGTCAGTGGGAATGGTAACAGGATCATCGGATATCCAGAACCTGCCGGTTTCAATAACAGGCATGGAATAACCATTAATAGTATCTTCGATGGCTACGGGCCATTTTAAACTTGGGTCGTTAGAATCATATTTTATTTGAACATAAAAATCATTACCTGCCGGGATTAAAATTGCAGAATCGAGATTAAAAGTATAATAACCGGGCAAGTCTAAAAGTTCTTCATCTCTTGAACCCAGCAAACCTGATAGCGAGCCGGAGAAATTATCGTATATCTTAATTTCTATATCGCATCCGGCATAAATTACAAATGTGCCAATTTTCGAAATTTCCATATCATAAGGCGGCCCGTCGAAAGCAACCAGGCCATAAGCAATTTCGTTCCATCCCCCAACGCCCCAATAGCCCCCAATTTCGTCGTATTGGTAAATAGTTGAGTTTGCCTCATTCTCTAAAAATTCAGGCCAAAATCCATTGTATTTTAAAAATTGAGAATCGCTGTACGAAATATAGTAGTATCCGTTATCGGCCCATCCCGCTCCATAAGTGTTACGAACAATCCATGCCCCCGTACCGCCTGCGGTAAGCATATTGTCGTCCCAGCCCACAACGCAGCCGGCATGGTTAACCTCATGTGTACCACCATAATAATAAGTATCATCGCCCGGGTCGAGATAAGTACTATTGTAATATAGCAGGCTCCAAACCGCACCACTGTCTAAAACAATTTGTTTTATTGCATTTATATCCTGCGATGGCGGATAACGCGATTGATGTATGTAATATAGTGCCGACAGGTTATTCGGAC
>JAYENH010000500.1:0-2692 GCA_034721995.1 Bacteroidota bacterium | reverse complement strand
TCTCGAAGATGGTATAATATTGCAAGTTCATGCTTACGATTACGATAAAGCTATGAAAGTGATAGAAGATATTCGACTGGAACTTGGCACCGATGCCACTAAAGATGAAAAGGTTGATATTAAGAAGATCCTGGTGCCGGTAGATTTTTCTGAGCATAGCATAAATGCCTGCTATTATGCAATTGAGCTGGCATCATTATTTAAGGCAGAAATAAGGTTGTTCCATTCATATTATATTCCCACGCTCGATGCTATGAGTATGGGCGAATCGCCGATATATTCATCAACAATAGATGAACACTTACAAAGCATAAAAGACTCTGCCACAGAAAATATCGAGATGCTTAACAAAAGCTTGCAGGAACATGTCGAAAAATCCAATATCAAAGGAATTCTAATTGATTATAAGTTAGAAAAAGGATTTGCCGAGGACGAAATATTTGATGAGTATAATAATTACGAACCCGATATTATTGTAATGGGAACCAGTGGCCGAAACGAAAAAAAGAAATATTTATATGGAAGTGTAACTGCCGAGGTTATCGAAAATGTAAAAGTTCCTGTGTTTGCAATTCCATCGAAAGCTAAGGGTGGATTGCAATCTTTTAAAAAAATAATGTATGCTACCAGATTCGACGAAACAGATTTTAGGGCAGTACATAAATTAATATATTTAGTAAGCCCATTTGATATGCAAATACATTTTGTTCATATTTCTTCAGAAAAAGATGAGAAAATGAAAGGTGAACAAGTGGAATTAATAAAAGAGCGGTTGAGAAAAGCCAATGTTAGCACTGATATAAAAATTGATACTATAGAATCGGCAGATATAGTTGAAAGCTTTGACGGATATATCAGAAAAAACGATATTGATATTGTATCTATGGTAACCCACAAACGTAATTTCATAACCCGTTGGCTTAACCCAAGCCTGACAAGAAAAATGCTTTTTCATTCCAATACACCATTGCTTGTGTTCCATTAAATATTATTTTTGCTTATTCTTAAACTTATTTCATTGATAATAATATGTGCAGATTAATTCAAATACTTGGTATTCTTTTTATTTCAATAAGCGCAATTGCCCAAAGCAATTACGAAATCCCAGACTATTATAATCCTGATAAGTCGAAAAGCCTTTTGTCCGACAGCCTTTTATTTACTGATTTTCAAAAAAAGAAAATAAAATTTGGTGTTGAAATGGGGACTACTATTGGAACCCTAAATGGTCAATCTGCTTTTACTTCTTATGTTTCGCCTTATGCTTTTTATCCACTTTCCGATAGGTTTTCGATTGAAGTGGGAACAAGCATTGCAAGGGGAAATTCAATAATGGCCTTCAATCCTTATTTTGGCGAAAGCTTAATACCTCTGGGGCAAAACATGTTGCAAACTTCAATCTATGCGCGCGGACGATATCAGGTAAACAATAACTTATCGGTTTTCGGAACTGCTTATGTTCAACGAAATATTTTTCTGAAACCAACAGAAGGGGAGGAGCAAATGAGTTTCGACACACGCGCCATGAGTTTTGGAATGGAGTATAAACTTGGCCCACATGCAAGTATTAAATTCGAAATGCAAACAGGGAATTCTTTTTATCCGGGCTTTCAAAACCAAACAGGGATGTTTCAGAATCCGGCGGGGATGTTTAATCAAAGTAATCTAAATCCTGCACGTCAATAAGTTAAGTTAGCGTATTCCTTCAGTATGAATAATTTCTAAAAATATCAAAAATATATTTGGTGTAGATTTTCCAATTACTTACTTTTGTGCCGCCTTAACGGAGAGGTGGGTGAGTGGCTGAAACCACCAGTTTGCTAAACTGGCGTACGGATTAAACTGTACCGGGGGTTCGAATCCCCCCCTCTCCGCAAAATTAGAAGCTCTGTATTTTTCGATGCAGAGCTTTTTTATTTAACAAGAATTCAGTACCTTGCAAAAGTAAAATTGGTCAAACATTTTTCTGAACCGAAATTGTTGATAAGTGTACAATTGTTAAACTGAGATCATGAATTATTTTATCCTTCTACGACGTGGCACAAATGACCTGGATGTATATCTTTTTCTTGTGCCACTTGCCATGTTGCTGATATTGTGGGGATCAACACATATCATGAGATTTGTCAAGCAAAAAATCTACGAACACAGGCAGGTAATGATGCTTCATGAAAATGAAAATTCAGATAGGGTAGATACATATCTTCAACCTGAATAGTTCCTCAAATTACATGACATGGTTGATTATTTCATTATAAAAGGCAAATATGAAAAAAAATATGCCCTGTATGAAATATTTTCATTACACTTCTGTTGTTGTAAAATACGATAGATAATCTACTTTTACGGCAAATTTCAGAAACAAATAAAATGGAGCAAATCATATCATTGGGCAAAATCACAAAATTCTATAAGGTAGGTACCGAAATAGTTAAAGCTTTACGAGGGGTCGATATTGTAATCAACAAAGGCGAATATGTTGCTATTATGGGGCCATCGGGTAGCGGAAAATCAACTCTCATGAACATTATCGGTTGCCTTGATACACCTACTTCTGGGCAGTATGTCCTTAATGGCACCGATGTTTCGAAACGTACCGATGATGCCCTTGCCGAAATCAGGAACAAAGAAATTGGTTTTGTATTTCAATCTTTTAATTTACTGCCGCGATACAGTGCCAAAGAAAATGTAA
>JAYENH010000499.1:0-2694 GCA_034721995.1 Bacteroidota bacterium | reverse complement strand
CTACGTCAATCATTAGCGGCCAATCCTGCAAAATAAGACCTGTTTTTTTCTCGCCGGGAATATCTTTGGCCGTAAATATCCGTTTTACGCCCGGTAGCTTTTCTGCATCAGAAATGTCAATATTCAGTATTTTTGCCTTTGGGTGATCAGAAAATTTCAAAGCAGCAAACAACATTCCTTCAAAATGCATGTCATCAACAAATTTGCGCTCGCCAATTGCAGTTTCATAAGCCTGATATTTAGGGTGCGAAACCCCGATTTTCCCTGTAGTTTTTGTGATTTCTAATTTTTCATTTTTGCTGATTGTTTCAGCAGAAAATTTAATTGCATCTTCAATTTTTTTATAACCGGTGCAGCGGCACAAATGAGGTTTTATGGTTTTTCTGATTTCTTCGATAGTTGGCGCAGGATTGTCCTGCAACAATATTTTTGTGCGACTGATAAATCCTGGTGTACAAAATCCGCATTGTACTGCCCCTTTGTTCACAAAAGCTTTGGCGATGGTGTCTTTTACGTATTCGGGAAAACCTTCGGGTGTAAAAATATTGGCATCCTGCAAAGTTTTCATTTTTGTAACGCACGAAAGTTTAGCTTTGCCGTTTATCTCTACTGTGCAGGCACCACAAGCAGCTTGCCCCGAACATCCATCCTTTATTGATGTCAGGTGCTGATCGAGGCGCAAGTATTTCAGTAAACTTTGATCGGGATCGCCCTGCCAGTTTTTCTTTACTCCGTTCAACTCAAATGAAATCATAAAAACAGCTTTTTAAGTTCGTCAATTTCGGGTTCTATTGATTTGGGCTTATGTAAAATCCCATCTAATGATTTTAGGTCTTTTAAACCGCTTCCTGTCAGCAATACCACGTTTTTTGATCCGGCATGTAATTTTCTTTTTTGCTGATATAAAAGCAATCCGGCAAAAGCAGCAGCTGCTGCAGGTTCGGCAAACAGGCCGGTATTTTTCGACAGTAACAACGATGCCCGAAGAATTTCATCATCGGAAACTGAAACATGTTCGCCTTTGTATTCCTGAATAAAATATTTTGCCATATAAAAATTCCGTGGAATATCGACCGAAATGGAATCGGCAAGAGTATTGCCTTTTCTTATACCGAAATTTTTATTGTCAATATTTCTGATCAAATTGTTGCTGCCATCAGATTGGACTGCCACAATAATCGGAATTTTATCAATGAGTTTCAATTTTAGCAAATCTTCAAAACCTTTATATACCCCCGAAATTATTACACCATCGCCAACGGGCACAAAAATCCTGTCGGGCAAAGAATATCCAAGTTGCTCGTAAAACTCAAAAGCTACGGTTTTTTTTCCTTCAACAGTAATGGGGTTAAAAGCCGTATTGCGGTTGTACCAGCCAAATTCATCCGTTGCCTTTATGCTCAATTCAAAGGCATCATCGTAATTTCCCCTAACGGGAATAATTTTTGCGCCGTACATTATAATCTGACTGAGCTTAGCAAGTGGGGCATTTTCGGGAACAAGAACAATAGCCTGTTGCCCTTGTGCCGCACAAATCCCGGCCAGGCTCGACCCTGCATTCCCGGTCGATGCCGCCACAATTGTATCCCATCCTTTTTCTTTGGCATAAGCCGAAACTAAAGCCGATGCCCGATCCTTAAAAGAAAATGTCGGGTTTTGAGAATCATCTTTCAGAAAAAGCTGAAAGGGCAATTTCTCTTTCTCCAAATTTTCGACTTTATATAAAGGTGTATTGCCAATGCGTAAATTGGGTAGGCTGTCGAGACTTGCGATTGGAAGAAGGTCGATAAAACCACTTTCTCTCAAATCAACAAATCCGCTAATTTTAGATTGTAATTTTTCGTAATCATAGATAATTTTTAAAACTCCTTTGGGTGGCAGGCTATCAGAATTTGTATTAATACAATTTGGACAAAGGTATTTCACTGAACCCTCGTTGTATTCCTTTCCACAGTTAGTGCATTGGTAATGGAAATTTTCAATATGCTTTTCTTTCTTCATTTAGCATTATTATTTTAACCATATTAGGAATATAAGGACATATAAAAATACTTATATTTTCTTAAATGCTCTATATGGTTTTGTCCATTAATATGGGAGCTTTCTGTACATTTCATTAACATAAGTTTTTTGTCCTTCGTTGAATAAATGAATAACATTAAAATTTATCATCAAGCCTTCGGGTGCTTCCAATAAGTTCATGTATGTCATTAACTGTGCTTCTTCTATGGGCAATATTGATGAAACAGCTTTTAATTCAACCGGCAAAATATTCTCTACAAAAAGGTCGCATCGTAATTTTGTGTCTAATTCCAAACCTTTATATTCTACAGGAACAATCAATTGCGACTCGTAATTTATTTTCCTTAATGACAATTCGTGTTTCAAACATTGATGATACACACTTTCTAATAAACCAGGGCCTAATGCTTTGTGCACTTCAATTGCAGCTCCATTAACTTTGTAAACTAAATTCTTTAAATATGTCTTTGTTATTGTCATAATAATTAAAATTTTAACCATATAAGGAATATAAGGGCATATAAAAAACATATATTTTCTGGCATTTTTCATTTCCGGGTTTACACTTTTTTAGTAATGTTGGGTTTTCCTCTCTGTGATACTCTCCCACGAAAAGCGGGACAAGTTGTGTAAAACTCTGTGCAACTCTGTGGTTAATAGAAATATGAAGTT
>JAYENH010000498.1:0-2701 GCA_034721995.1 Bacteroidota bacterium | reverse complement strand
TAAAACTCTGTGCAACTCTGTGGTTAATAGAAATATGAAGTTTAACCACAGAGTCATCAGAGAAATAACACAGAGTTACACAGAGGAAAAAGTGTAAACTACTTTTACTGGTATATGAAAAATGCCATATTTTCCTAAGATTCAGGACTGTTGAAAAAACAGAAATGTATAGAGCGAAAACAATTATTATAAAAGATCATCGGAAATCTGAGTCTTAAAAAGTGAGACACAGATTTGTGCTGATTGTTATGATTGAAAATGTAAAAGTGATGTTTCCTATTCATACCCAATATAAATTATTAATCCTACTTTATTGAACAGATGTTAACTCGTATTTTTACAGCGAATTAAAAGACAATTGATCTTGATTATAAAATAATAATAAATGTATCATGGAAAAAAGTATTAAAGGAACACAAACCGAAAAGAATTTATTAAAAGCTTTTGCCGGCGAATCGCAGGCTCGCAACCGCTACGAGATGTTTGCAAAGACCGCTAAAAAAGAAGGCTATCAGCAAATTTGCGATATTTTTCAGGAAACTGCCAATCAGGAAAAAGAACATGGAAAACGATTCTTTAAATTTCTGGAAGGAGGGATGTGCGAAATTACAGCCACTTTCCCTGCCGGGATTGTTGGGAGCACATTGGAAAATTTATTGGCTGCCGCCGATGGCGAAAACGAAGAATGGACCGAATTATATCCCGAATTTGCTGAGGTTGCCAAAGAGGAAGGTTTTAGAGATGTTGCTATTGCCTTTAAAATGATAGCTAAAGTTGAAGCCGAACACGAAAAGCGTTACCGCAAGTTGGCAAAGAATATCGAAGAAGGAACAGTTTTTCTGAAGGAAGGCAAGGTGTGGTGGAAATGCCTGAACTGTGGCTATATTTATGAATCGGAAAAAGCATTAGAAACCTGTCCTGCCTGCCTGCACCCAAAATCTTACATGCAGGTTAAGGAAGAAAATTATTAGGGATTTATTTTGCAGGTGAGGGGCCTGGTTGATTTTTGATTTCTGATATTTGGACTAAGCCCTGAATCCATAACTTCGGATTTTTATCGATTGGTGTTTATATCGGAGGATGTCCCTTTCTGACGGCGGTAATGCAATTGATTTTGAGCTTTTCGTAAAATTATCAATTGTCAATCATCAATCGTAAATTGGAAATTGGATGTTCCAAAAACCGTAGGTTCCTTTTCAACCCGGAAAACTTTGTTCGATTTACTGTTGAGTTTTTAAAAATTTTGCCGAAGGTTTCCCTGGTAATTTCCTGCCATTCCTGTTTTGTCATTTCTATTATTTCGGGGTTGGGGACAAAAGCGGGTTCGTTGTGTGTAATCGAAAACCGGTTCCAGGGGCACACATCCTGGCAAATGTCGCAGCCAAAAACCCAGTTGTCAAATTTCCCTTTCATTTCTGAAGGAATTTCATCTTTTAACTCAATGGTGAAATATGAAATGCAGCGGCTGCCATCTACAACTTTTGGTTCGATGATAGCTCCTGTCGGGCAGGCATCAATACATTTGGTACACGAGCCGCAATAATCTTTAATTGGTAAGTCGGGTTCCAGTTCCAGATCGATAATCAGTTCGGCAATAAAAAAGAACGAACCGGCTTTGGGCATTATCAGGATGCCATTTTTACCAATCCAGCCCAGCCCCGATTTCTTTGCCCATGCACGTTCCAGTACCGGTGCCGAATCGACAAAAACCCGTCCGTTTACTTCGCCAATATTCTCTTTTATGAATTTAAGTAATTGCTTCAGTTTATCTTTAAGCACAAAATGATAATCGGTGCCATAAGCATATTTCGACAATTTTGGGGCATTGCTGTGTTTTTGGGTTTCGGAAGGATAATAATTGAAGACGAGGCTAACAACCGATTTTGCCCCTTCAACCAAAAGGGTAGGGTCTAAGCGTTTGTCGAAATGGTTTTCGAGATAGTGCATCTTGCCCTGATAATTATTTTTCAGGTATGATTCGAGCCTGGGGGCTTCTTCTTCGAGAAACCCGGCCTTTGAAATACCACATGCAGAAAAGCCGAGGCGAGTGGCTTCGGCCTTGATCATTTTACTGTATTTCGAATTTACTTTCAATTTTGACAGGCATATATTGGAACACTGATGACACAGATTATACGGATAATCACTGATAAAATATCCGTGTAATTCAGTCATATTCATGTAATCTGTGTAATCCGTGTTCCATCAATCCATTTTCTACTCAACTGATTTTAATACTTCAATAAGTAAGTCCCAGAATTTTTGGACTGTGCCAATATGTATTTTTTCGTCGGGCGAGTGTACCATGCGCAGTGTAGGGCCGAACGAAATCATGTCCATGCCAGGGTATTTTTCAAGGAAAAGCCCACATTCCAATCCTGCGTGGATCGAACGTACTACCGGTTCGTTCCCAAAAAGTTTGGTGTAAGTGTCGCGCGTAAGTTTCATTATTTCGGAATCGGGATTTGGCGACCAGCCCGGATACCCGTCGCTGTGTTTTACTTTTGCCCCTGCCAGTGTAAAAACCGAGCGCACCATTGCCGATACATATTCTTTGCCCGAACCGATATCGCTCCTCTGACTGGTTACTATGTCGATTCGATTTTTACCTTTGAATTTCACCGAGGCCAGATTTGTAGAAGTTTCGACCATGCCCGGCATTTTTTGGCTCATCGAAATTACCCCATGCGGACAGGCATAA
>JAYENH010000497.1:0-2706 GCA_034721995.1 Bacteroidota bacterium | reverse complement strand
ATAAAGGTGTTGTAAAGCTGAAAACCTAATTTAACAAAATTAAGCATTTTATATGAACTCTCAATGGTTCGTTAAATAATTATGCTGCAATAGTAGCATAATAAATGAGTTCATTGACATACTTTCGATTTTTGGCAGAGTATGGGTTAACACCGAACACGTCAATAAATTGCTGTAGCAATAACCTGTTGTGGTTCATGGTTTTAATATCTGCCCCATCTCCATTTTCATTAAGCCCCTGGCCTGCACTGCTAATGCCATTTACTTAAGGTATTACTTTTCTTAAATACACAGTATCAGCTGTTTGTGTCAGCAGATTTTTGTATATTTATGCTATATTAATGAAAAAACAGGGATATGAATTGTTTTACTTAATCATGTATCCTGTTTAACGAGCTTGCAGGATTTTTTCAAGTCTAAGCAATAGTATTTCTTTGTCGATAGGTTTTTTTATGTACTCCTTTGCACCCATTTTCAAACCTTTTATTTCTTCTTTTTCGCTGGTATGGCTGGTCATAAAAGCTACAGGAATATCAATATTGTTTTGCTTCATGTATTCGAGCAATTGGTAGCCGTCAAGATTTGGCATTGATATATCGGATAAAATAATATCGAATTTCTCACTGCTTATTTTCATCAAAGCCACTATCCCGTCGGGGGCTAATTCAACTTTATAAGCTGCCGATTTCAGTATTCCGGCAATTAGCTTTTGATTCATAACTTCGTCTTCAACAACAAGGATTTTTGCTTTCGATTGTATGTCTTTTTTTTCTTTCTGATAATCAGAAGGAATTAAAACGCTTAACAATTCATCTATAGGTACAGTTGCGTAAGTCGATGCTGTATCGGAAGCTGCATAAGGGATAACCAATTCGTTATTGTTAATTATCGATCCGCAGGAATAAACAACATTTGGCACATAACCTTCGCGTTCCTCTTCGTTTGGCGAAAGTAGCGGCTCATTTAATTGCCCGATAATTTTAGTAGGGTCCTCAAGGTCTAACAAGGTTGCACCAAGCGAATACTTTCGCATAGTTCCCACACCGTGAGTAATTACCAGCCAACCATATTCGGTTTCGATTGGCGAACCACAATTCCCGATTTGTATAAATTCCCAGGGAAACTTAGGCTCTTGAATTTTAATGGCCTTGTGCCAGATGTTTATATCATCGGCATACATTATGTAATTATTAACACCATCTAAGCGGGCAAGCATTGCGTATTGCCCGTTTATTTTTCGCGGAAAAAGTGCCATACCTTTATTTTGGGCATTTTCGCCATGTATGGGCATAATATCGAATTTATAAAAATCTTTGGTTGCGATTAGCTTTGGGAGAATGGTATATCCGTTATATGCTGTGTAAGTTCCATAATACCTGATGCTTCCGTCATCGTCGGTAAATTTTACAAAGCGGGCATCTTCAATCCCATTACTTTCGGCTGCTGCTATCGGAAAAATCACCCTTTCGGACAATCCTGTATCAAACGAAAAAGAAATACTATAATGCGAATCGGCCAACCATGCAATTGATTGAAACATTTTTTTTTGTGTAAGATCAGGGTTTAGCTCATGAATGCCTGAGTCGATGGCCTGGTTCAATTCGTTATAATCAAACTCGAAACGCAATTTGTCCATCACATGCATTACAATTTTTTCTTCAATTCCCATTTCCTGCAGCTTGTTGCAGAAGGCTTCTTTTTGATACACATAGTTTTTAATTGCATTTGCCTCGTCTAATAAATTTCCTGCCGGCAAAAGCACTAAATCATTGTTTTGGTCGAGTATGCCACTCCTGAAAACCACCGATGAGATATGCCCTTCGCCAGTTGCTCTAAAACTAATGATAACCCTTTTTTGACCAGCCTGTAAACCCGATTGATCGGGATCTTCAACCATTGAGGGGTTGAAAAAAGCTGCCGACTCGATGGAATATTCATTTGTAAAGTAAGCTCCAATAAGCATCCTTTTATATTCTGAAAGTTGGTTTAAATCGCCATTTTTGCCATCCATTATATCGCACACACGTTCAAAATGCTTTTTAAACACCATGGATATGTTCCTGTGCCTTGACGAGAATTCTCGTAATGATTGGTTTAGAACAAGACTTGCAGCTTGCTCGGGCATATCAATTACTTTTTTGATAATTGACTTTGCCCTGTCGGGACCTGCAAAAAAGAAACGTGCAATAATTCGTTTTGGATCAGGTAAAAAATGAATTCCTTTTCGGTTGACTGTTGTACTCATATTAAATTATTTTAATGTTTAAAGTTCAAGTATTATCCATTAATAAATAATGGTTGACGCTATACCCTGTTTTTCAACTTTCATCTTCCGACTTCCAACTTCCGACTTCCGACTTCGGTATTCTGACTTCCAACTCCGGTCTTCCAACTCCCTACTTCACAATCATAAGTTTTTCAATAGTAAAAGTCTCATTTCCTGTAATACTCAAAAAGTATATGCCGGGTTTCATATTTTTTGATGATAATGTAAAGATTGCTCCATTATTTGTTTCTGATTTTTTATATTTGAAAGGAATTATGTTTCCAGAAATATCGTTTAGTGCAAGCTTGGAATTGGTATCATAATTTAGAATTTCAATATTAATATTTTCTTCCGAAGGATTTGGATACACACGTATTTGTCCGGTTTTTTCGGGTATATCAGGTTTGTCAAGTATAATGGGCATTGAAAAATCAGTAAGC
>JAYENH010000496.1:0-2710 GCA_034721995.1 Bacteroidota bacterium | reverse complement strand
AAACAAATTATGAGGCAGGAATCTCGTGTTTTTACTTTGCTAATAAATAGTTTTGATTATTTTTACATGTTTGTTTAATGGAAAGGGCAAATTCTTGAATGAAGCAATAGTATTTTCAACCTTGATTGTTCATGATTTTTATAATTAGTCTCCGCAAGAAAACGCCAATAACTGCGTTATGCTCATCTTTAAACTCAGTCATCCGTCAGCTGACGGACTCCTGACTTTCAAGTCTCACATGCCTTGTTCTTGTCGCTTTTTTATCAGAGACTTTCGGAAAACAGGAGTTTTCTGGCGGATACTAATTAAACATTCTCTTTTTTGTATTAATTTTGTATTAAGCAAATTAAGTAAGTTTGCGAATTAATAAGATTAAAAGCAAGTAAGCATCAAAATACATTGATAAGATGAAAAATAGAATTAAGACAAAAGGAATTCACGAGGCTATCTCCAATAAGACTGCTTACTTTTTTATGGTGTTTCTTATTATTGTTGTCCCAATTGTTTATTTCAATCAAATAGGCGATAAGGTGTTGTTACCCCGGCTTTTAGTGTTGTCGAGTGTTTTGTTGATGTTGGGCATTTATGTGTTTTCAAAAAGAAGATATAGCTTTTTCGATCTATCAGCAATAAAAAACTTTTTAGCCTTGTTTGCAGGATTATATTTCATCAGCATAGTTTTTTCATTTCTACAGGCTTACGATTTTCGCGAAGGCATTATAGTTTTTATCAAAGCTTTTAATGTTTTATTGCTGATGGTTTTCTTGCCCGTTCTGTTTAAAAATACTGATGTTTGGTTCAAGAAGATATCAACCTTAGTAATTATAGCCTCATTTATTGCTTTATGTATTGGTTATTATCAATATTTCACGCTTGTTTTTAGCGAAGCAAATAAATATTTGCCCGATGGCCGTGATACTAATTATTTAGTGAAAGGCTTGATGGCCCATAAAAATCAGTTTTCAATATCTCTTTTGTTGCAACTTCCTTTTTTGGTTTATGCTATTGTAAAGTTAAAAGGCTTATGGCGGATTGCCGGTATTATTTCAACAATATCGATTCTGATATTATTATTGATTTTACAAACCCGATCGGTATGGACGGCACTTGGTGTAATGATTTTATTTTCAGTTATTACATTGCTGATAAATTACAGGAAATTCGGATTAAGGAAAATACACAGAAATACTGCCCTTATCAGCATTAGTATTTTAGCTTTGCTTTTGAGCCTTGCCATGTTTGCAAAATCGGATTATGGAAATGTATATCTTTACAAGTTGCAAACAATAACCGACGTGAACGCATACAACAATACTTTTCGTGTAAAAATATTGGGGGCAACAGTAGATTTAATTAAGGATCAACCAATATTGGGTGTTGGTGCCGGTAACTGGAAATTTGGGATTTCTGATTATTTTGGCGATTTGCATTTCGAGCAAAAAGATTTTAATTGGTTGCGGCCCCACAACGATTATTTATGGGTTTGGTCGGAAATGGGGATATTCGGCCTGCTGTTTTACCTGGGCATATTTGTTTCGGCATTTTATTACGGTATAAAAACAATCAGGAAAAACAAAAATCAGGAATCAAAATTAATTGCCTTATTATTGCTTTCGGGCATATTGGCTTACATGATTGTTTCATTGTTTACTTTTCCGTTGGAAAGGATTAATCAGCAATTATATATAGGAATATATTTTGCAGGAATAATCTCGTTAAACCTAAAAAATGTTAAGCCAAATAAAATGTCGTTGGATAAGCGTATTATTTATTACCCGGTTATTATTATTTTATTGTTTGGCATATTTTACTCTTATTCAATAATAAAACAAGAGTATCATGTAATTAAAGCCATTGCATATACAAACAATGGTAATTGGAACGAGGTAATAAAAGAAACCCAAAAGGCCGAGAACCCACTGAAAGTTCTTGACGTGCGTGCATTGCCCATAGAATATTACTATGGGATGGCTTATGCAGGACTGAACAATCACAAAAAATCCATCGAATATTATTCATCTGCCTTAAATGCCAGCCCAAACAATATTACTGTTTTGAACAATCTGGGGCAGGAGTATTATAAAATCGGCGAATACAAAAAAGCAATCTCATATTTCGACCATGCCTTGTCCATAATTCCTACATTTACCGAGTCGTTAGTAAATATTTCAACCAGCTACTATCAGTTGGGGAGATATAGAAAATCGCTTAATGCCTTAAAAAAAGTGAAGAAGGAAAGTCTTTCAGATGCAATGACGGGTAATATGAAGGCTTTAAGAAAAATTCTGAAAAAATCGCGAAATGAATCAAAAGACAGGAAGTGATAAATCACTCTAATACTTATCTTTATTTCTTTTATGCTATATATGTCGGAGAATTGATGTTATTTTGTAGAACTTCATAAATCATTTGTCAGCGGCGTAAACATAGATAAATTCAGGATGTATGGTGTACTGAATAATAATCTGTTTATCATTAATAATTCCAGTACTTCGTTATTGCAGATAAATTCCGGATGCCATCCAAAATATTTCAATTTTTGTAAATTTGCTATGTAGGTTCAAAAAGAATTAATCCGTAATAGTATTGATTGACAACAAGCATTAAGAAATTGATATATGTACATTTCTTAATATAGAATTATTATAAATTATCTACATAGCATATAAGTGTCTGAGAGAGTGTGTGTAATAGCTTATGAACAATAGTG
>JAYENH010000495.1:0-2712 GCA_034721995.1 Bacteroidota bacterium | reverse complement strand
TGTTGCTATAAACATTTACTTAATGTATTGAATTTCTGCAACATGTAATATTTTGAAGTAAATTTCATTAAAAACAATTATTTTATTATATTTATTATAGAATAGTTAATTCATGCGTTTGCCCTGTTTTAGCAAATAGGACATTCTGTTAGAATCAGAAAAAATTATATATTTGATAATAATTAAAAATCAGAAATAATGAGAATACATAAAGATGAAACTATTGCAGTAATAATTGATATCCAGGCTGCATTATTCCCACATATACACGAAAGCGAGAAACTGGAGAAAAACACCATTCGGTTGATTAAGGGCCTCAATGCAATCGACATCCCAATAGTTGTTACCCAGCAATATACAGCTGGCCTGCGTCCAACTATCGATTCCATTTCCGAGGCTGTTGGCGAATATACCCATATTGAAAAAATGTCGTTTAGCTGCTGCGACGACCCACGCTTCGATGAAGACCTGGCTGTATCGTCGAAAAGAAATGTACTGATTGCCGGTATTGAAACCCATGTTTGTGTGCTGCAAACTGTAATCGATTTAATCGATAGGGGCTTCCATCCTGTTGTTGTCGAAGATTGTGTTTCGTCGAGAAACCCCAACGACAAAAAAATTGCTATCGAACGCATGCGACAGGCCGGGGCCATAATTACAACTTACGAATCAGTCCTTTTTGAACTACTTAGATATTCAGGCACAAAAGAATTTAAAGCCATTTCGAAAATTGTAAAGTAGTACCTCTAAGAAAACGATGGTAATTTCGACGGGCAGGAGTTTTATTGTTAAACTTTGAAATTGAAAATACCTGTTATCCTTTTACTTTTTTAACTCGTTACAATATTGATTTGCCACATCAGGAAATGATATTCATCAATATTTATTATGTAACTATGATTTACTTTTGCCAGTGAAAATTATAAACAAGCATGATAAATACTATTGACAAAATATTACTTCAGCAGGAGTTTTCCAAAAGCGACCTTATATACTTATTGGATTCGGATGAAGAAGGAAAGAAAAAGCTTTTTAAAAAGGCCAACGAGGTTAAACAACAATTTATTGGCAACAAAGTATATTTTCGGGGTTTGGTTGAATTCTCGAATATTTGCTCGAAAGATTGTTACTATTGTGGTATCAGGAAAAGCAATAAAAATGCAAAACGATACAATATTAGCGATGAGGATATTCTCGAAGCTGCGCGCTTTGCCCACGAAAACCGCTATGGTTCGCTGGTTTTGCAGGGTGGCGAACTCGACAGCCCGGCTTTTGTCGACAGGATTGATATGCTTTTAAAAAAAATCAAAGAGCTCTCGAACAACGGGCTTGGCATAACCCTTTCGCTGGGCGAACAAACCGAAGAAACTTACAAACGCTGGTTCGATAGTGGGGCACATCGCTACCTCTTGCGCATAGAATCGTCGAACCGCGATTTGTATTATAAAATGCACCCCAACAATGCAAAACACGATTTCGATGTGCGCATGGAATGTCTGTATAAATTACAACGTGTGGGGTATCAAACCGGAACAGGTGTAATGATTGGCCTTCCTTTTCAAACCAGCGAACACTTAGCCAACGACCTGCTTTTTTTTAAGAATTTTAGCGTCGATATGGTGGGCATGGGCCCTTACATCGAGCACGAGGACACTCCTTTGTTCAAACACCGCCATAAGCTGATGCCATTACAGGACAGGTTTACGCTTGCCCTTAAAATGATTGCCATCCTGCGGATTATGATGAAAGATGTAAATATTGCAGCAGCCACGGCCCTGCAAGCCATCGATCCCATTGGGCGCGAAAAAGCATTAAAAATTGGGGCAAATATTATTATGCCAAATATAACACCTACCGATTTCCGTGGCGATTACCTGCTCTACGAAAACAAGCCCTGCATCGACGAAGGTGCCGACGAATGTAGCAATTGCCTCGAAGCCCGTATTAAATTTGCTGGCGACGAAGTTGGCTACGGCCAATGGGGCGATTCGAAACATTTTTTCGAACGGAGGAAGGAAGGTGTAAATTAGAGGCTGGAAATTAGAAATTCAGAACCATAAATGCGGAACTTTGTTTGAGCCTCCTAAAATAACAACTACCAAAAATAAATGCAGGCAAAAACATTTGTGGCTGTATTGAAATTGAATCCATCGGGGTTTCCATATCGAAATGAATTCTTATCAGATTTTGTATTCCTGAGAATAAATTGGTAGTGCGGATTTGTATTTTCTTATAAACTACCTAATATATTCAACAGTAATTGGGGCATGATCAGATAGTTTCATAGTATTCATTCCTCCTGAGTTTTTATCCTGATGCGTTAGGCCACTACCGGGAACAAATTCTCCGTTAGTGAAAATATAATCAATTTTGCGTGTCCAGAATCCACCATTAGCTGGGCTTTTTGTTGTGTGTGTAAAATTTGCCTTGTTATTAATTTTAAAGCTATCGAGTGGAATAGCCGAAGAAAAACGATAAAATGGCTTTAACCAATCAATTTCTTCGGAATAATCATCGGCCGATAAATCCTCGTCTTCGCAGGCAGCGTCAGGAAAATCTTTTACTTTTTGGCTTTCCGGCGGCACACTGTTAAAATCGCCACCTACAATAAAAGGGGTCTGCCGGCTGTCGTAACTTTCGAGCAGATTGTTCAGTATGTCCAATTGCTTTTTCTTGGTGCCATCGTGCGAATATGCTGCCAGGTGTGTGTTT
>JAYENH010000494.1:0-2714 GCA_034721995.1 Bacteroidota bacterium | reverse complement strand
CAGCTTTAAGATTAAGTTTATATTTCGAAAATTCAGCAAAATTTTGGCTTGGCTTGCAAGCAGATTATGATTTAGAAGAGGAAAAAATAAAGCATGTTGAGGCTTTTAAAAAGATTAGATTAATGAGAATTAAAAACGCACAACAACACGCAATATAAAAAAATTGGCAGAACGTGGTAAATTTGAGCAACATATTATTTAATAAACAGCATAGGAACTTGATAGGTTGGTCTTTCAATCCCGAACGCTTTCGGGATCCCAACTTTTTATATTGCCACCGATAAAGAATTTGTGTTGCCAGCACCCTAAATCCAGATAAACCGGAAAAGAATTACTGCCACAGATTACTCACAATATTATATGTTCTAAAAGGTGTTCATGAAAAAGTTCTCAGATTATAAAAAAAAAATGCTATCGGATTTGAATTAGCCCGAAATATGAACTTTGCCACCAAATCAAAAAAAAACAGCTAAATTTGGATTCATTTAATTTTTACATTATGAAAACAATATTACGACTTTCAGGCCTGATTATTTTTTGCTTTTATTTTGGCATAAACCTGTACTCGCAACAGGAAATTATTTCTGTCGATCAGAATAAAACAATTAACAACGAGCTGGTTTCCCCCGTTCGGCAATTTACTGACATGGGCATTAATGGTGTTGAGGTTCAGTACACATTTACGAATTCTTCGGTTAGCAGGATTAGCATCGAGCAGGGCGATTTTCAGTTTATCCGCATCAAAGACCTGAATATGATGGACCAGGTGGGAAAACCTGCTTTGCCCTGCCGTAACGATTTTATTGCTGTTCCACGTGGGGCAAACGCAAAAATAATTATTGCCGAAAGCGAATATGTTGAATACAGTGGCTACATGATTCATCCGGTTTTAGAACCTGCAATGGATTTTGAAGGAGCTCCGGAACCTGAATTTGTTATCGATCAAAAAACCTATCAGTCCAATAGTTTTTATCCAAAAAACATTGTTGAAGTTGTGGCCGCACAAAAATGGCGGGGCATCCCACTCAATTTAATCCAAATAAGGCCGGTACAGTTTAATCCCGTTACCGGCATCATAAGGTTGTATTCAAAAATAAAATACAGGGTTGAGTTTTCGGGCAGTAACAAAACTTTCGATTATATAGCATCAGAAAACAGCCTTCATTTTACAAATCTGTTTAAACGTGCAGTACTGAATTATAAAAGTATTCCCGATGGTGCTGATTTGAATTCCATGGAAAACCAGCATCGCACAACTGGCATCAGAAAAGATTATATCCTTTTGGCACCAAGCATTTATTGGATGGCTGCCGATTCGCTGGCCAACTGGAAACGGCAATTGGGATATTCGGTCGATGTGGTTTTAAAAAACGTCTGGACAAGCAGCCAGGTTGAAGATTCTATTGCAGTACGTTACAATGCCTGGTATCCTCGGCCCGATTTTTTTGTATTGATTGGCGATATAGACCGAATGCCAACCCAGTTAGTTGGGCCATCACTTAACATCCATAGCGATTTGTACTATGCATGTATGGACGGGGTTGGCGATTATGTTCCCGATATGGCACGTGGGCGGATTTCGGTGTCATCGCAAACCGAAGCCCTTAGTGTGGTAATGAAAATTATTAATTACGAAAAATACCCGCCTGTAAATTATTCATTTTATAACTCCGGTTTAAACTGTGCCGAATTTCAGGACGATGAACCCGACACTTATGCTAACCGTAGATTTACCCATACCAGCGAAGAAGTACGCGATTATTTGATAAATGAAGGTTATACTATTAATAGAGTTTATTATAGCAATCCGGCAAACAATCCTCTTTATTTTAATAACGGCTATTATTCCAACGGACAATCAATATCTTCTGATTTACTTATAGCAAACGGTTTTCAATGGGATGGCGATGCCTCCGATATTATTGACGGAATCAATTCAGGAAAATTCTATGTGCTGCACCGCGATCATGGGTATTCCTACGGATGGGGCTCGCCGGGTTTTAGCAACAGCGACATAAATTCTTTATCAAACGGAAACATGACACCTGTTGTTTTCAGCATAAATTGTAGTACAGGAAGTTTTCAGGTAAGCGAGTGTTTTGCAGAAAAATTTTTACGCATGGAGAATTCCGGGGCAGTGGGCGTAATTGCTGCCTCATCAACAAGTTCGAGTGGCTATAACGATGGGCTGGCCGTTGGATTTTTCGATGCTATCTGGTCTTCACCGGGCCTTACCCCTGCTTTTGGATCGGGAGGAAATTCAAATCCTTCGCCTACCCCACATTCCGATATTTTTACGATGGGCGATGTTTTAAACCATTCCTTGATTAGGATGAGCGAAACCTGGAACACAAGCGAAAGACAGCATCAGTTGTTCCATTATTTCGGCGATCCGGCCATGAAAATCTGGACAGCTTTTCCATCGACAATATCGGTAAGCCATGCTGATAGTTTACAATGCGGCGACACAACTTTGTCGTTGTACTCTTCGAGCTGCCCCGATGCGATGGCAACACTTTGCATGAATGGCGAAATTATCGGAATGGTACAATTATCGGCCGGTGCTGGAACTATTAGTTTTCCGGCCATCGCCAATGTAAATCCTTTTGTAACCTTAACTCTTTCGAAGCATAATTACCGGCCATACCTTGCTGAAATACCAATTGTAAATTGTACATTTTCGCCCCAGGCAATATTTTCGGCTTAGCCGAAAA
>JAYENH010000493.1:0-2718 GCA_034721995.1 Bacteroidota bacterium | reverse complement strand
TATTAATTCAGCTTCGAATTACTCTAATATGCAAAACCCTTCGCATATTTATAATGATCCTGGGATTTATGAGATTACTTATACCGTAACAAGCAATTACGGCTGTACCAAAACTGTTAATTTGCATGAAGATATTATAGTTTATCCAATTCCTGTTGTCGACATTTCTGCAAGTTTTGTAAATGCAAGTACTGTAAGCTTTACGAACAATTCAATTGGGTCGGATACTTTGTTCGTTATCTATGGAGATGGGGACACTGCAATCGTTTCTTCATCAACTTTCGAGCATACTTACTCTTCAATAGGAATCTATAATGTGTTGTTCTTTGCTAAATCAATTTATGGGTGTTGGGGTACTTTGAATGCAATTTTAAATTTATCAGATGGAACATTTATCACAGTTGACATTCATGAGTTTCAATCGAGACAAGAAGTAAACCTGCAAATCTCACCTAATCCAATTAATGAGCTTGCATATATCTCCTATTATTTACCACTTAGGCAATTTATAGAAATATCTATTTATAATTTGAACGGTGATTTAAAAGAAACGATTTTCACAGGCGAAATGTCTGCGGGAGAACATTCAACTCTGGTCAATGTCAGTAACTATATGAGTGGTGTGTATCTTTGCAGGGCAAAATCCCCGTTGTTTTCATCATCAACAAAAATGATAATCATGAGATAACTTGTAACTGTTCAGCCATCAATTTGAAAAAATGCCACAGATTTACAGATTTTTCAAAACAAACAAAGTTTGTTTTTCTGTGAAAATTCATAAAATTATTTCTTCTAAATCTGTGAATCTGTGGCAGATATTTATTATTGACATTTTTTAATTAGCTGAGAGCTTATAATAATTTGTAACCGGTCAAGCTTGTGTTGTATCCACGTTATATTAATCAATTAATTATCGAAGGTAATCGCTTACAATTTTTGAAATATCGCTTTTGATTTTTCCCCAACTTTGGCTTTTGTAGCTTACCGGTGTCTCGCTTTCATCGGCATCGGCAAAATAGGTAATGGCATTAGGGATGCTTATGGCCAGCATTTGGCTTGGATACTTTTTCTTATGCCAGTTTATAATTTGTTGCAGGGAAAAATGCTGAAGTAGTTCATGCAAGTCCCAAAAATCTTTCTTTTTTGCTCGCCCTAAAATGGCTTGAATTTTCATAGCAGCTATATCAGCTTTGCTATAAAATCTAATATTATCCTTAACTTCAAAAGGCATAATGGGTTGATGAGGAAAATAAACCAAATCGACCTTTATATTCTTTATGAAACAGAATATTCCAAAGTGGGTATGTTGCTGTTTATAATCAAAGTCGTCCCCAAATTCCCTTTCTAAATCCAAAACAATTGATCGATGAATGAATTTTTCGTGGTAAAACAAATCAAGGTCAATTGAGCTACGATGACCATAGTACAGCGACAGGGCAGTGCCACCAACCAAACAAAAATTGGAAAGGGATGGTAACTCCATCAATCTTTTTAATAAGGAAAAAGTGTGGGGTTCAACTGTCGAAGTGTATAACATCTAAATTGTTTTATGGGTTTATCTATAACAGCACTTGCAAAATGTATCGTATGCAGTGGTAAAAATTTTGCGTGTAAAAGAGCTTCGGTAACTTTTTCGTCGCCATAATAGCGGCGGCATTGACGGATGTCATCTACGTCGCCACGCTCAAAAACACGTTCAATCACAAAGTTGGCTTTGGCATCGTAGTCTATCTTTTCAAAATTCACATCCCAAAATATGCGTTTGTTGAATACCGGTTTGTTTTTCATATTGCGAAGATACGAAATTCTCACACTTGCTAAAGTAATCGTATGAGTTTTGTATAAGAAGTCTCAGACTTCCTGACATGCACACCTTAACATATTAATAATCTAACTTGTAACATTCAACAATAGGAAAATACAAATGACCCTAAACTGCTTGCATGAAATGATTGTATTTAATATTGTGAGTAATCTGTGGCATTTTTTGCCCCTTATATATTTTCTGCCAAAAAATTCACAGCCTGCTCTGCTTTTTTACGGGGAATATCAGAAATAAAATACTAAACCAAAAAAAAGCCTCGAAAAAATCGAGGCTCGTTTATTTAGTAGTAGTGTTTTTTTAAACCTTCCAGGTTGCACCGCTATTCAGCAGATCATCCATACATTTAATATTAGATTCGGCCTGAACAGATTTTATTTGTGCTTCAACTTTCTGATCGTAAACACTTGACTCAACAGCCCTTATAACACCAAAGGCAACAGGGAATTGGGGTAAGTTCATGTTTACAAGCATCAATTGAATAAACGGATTTTCTTCTTTGGCATCATGTACAAGAATGTCTTCTTCGGTAATTCCATTTTTGCCAATTTCAACTACATCGAGGTGCATGCCTTTAAGAATAATCCCTTTTTCACGGTTTTCACCAAAAATCATTGGTTTGCCATGCTCTAAAAACAACTGGCGTTCGTGCTTATGTTGTTTGTCGGTAATGGCAGCATGGGTTTTATCATTGTAGATTACACAATTTTGTAATATTTCCACTACCGATGTTCCTTCAAAATTTGCTGCATCCATCATCGTTTGTGTTGTATGCTTGATGTTTGTATCAAGTGTACGTGCAAAGAATTTGCCGCTTGCCCCAATAACCAATTGACCGGGAATAAATGCCCCCTCAACAGTTCCGAAAGGAGACGATTTTGTTTTCGATCCTTCTT
>JAYENH010000492.1:0-2728 GCA_034721995.1 Bacteroidota bacterium | reverse complement strand
CTATAAATTCGTAAACCACATTTCCGTGCGATAAATTACCAAATTCAATCAGCATTTCTTTAAAATCGCGGCGCACCTTTAAAATATTTGGAGGCAGGCCCTCTTCTGTAAAATATGCTGTAATAGTAATTGGCTCATCAAGTTCGTCAAGAATATTTTCGGTTGCCTTGCTAAGTGTAAACCTCTTATCTTCAGTAAAGTCGAAGCGTGCAAAAAAGCGGTCGGATAAAATATTTACAACAACTATTATTGCTATTACCAGAAGTATATAACTTAATATTGATTTCTTTTTTTCCATTTTTTTGATTTTTTTCAATATTTGGTACTATGATGAATGTTTTTTAGAAAGTATGCCTTCGGTTGCAACAAGGCTGATAACAATCATCGAAAAGAAATAGATTAGATCCTTCGTGTCGATAACACCACGCGAAATAGAATCGAAGTGGGTTTGTGTACTAAGGAAATTAAACAACTCGCCAAAAATGCCACTGATACCCATGGCCAAAATGCCAAATATCCAGTGAAAGAATATCCCGATAAACAAGGCTAAAAGGAAACCGACAATCTGGTTGTTCGAAATACTACTGGCAAATATACCTATTGCAACATAAGTCCCGCTCATCAGCAATAGTCCCAAATAACCAGTTATTACCGAACCATGGTCGATTGGTCCCAGATTAGCAACTGTTATGTAATAAGGTAGAGTAAATGCCAGTGCAATTGCAATTAACAAAAAGGTTGATAAAAATTTCCCAATTACTACTTGCCTGTCATGCACGGGCTTAGTTAACAATAGTTCTATTGTTCCCGAGCGGTTTTCTTCGGCCAACTGCCCCATAGTAAGTGCCGGGATAAAGAAAAACAAAGTCCAGTACGAAATTCCGAAGAATACCTGAAGGCTGGCTTCATTTCTTAGAAATATATCGGCAATGTAAATCCAGGTAAACAAGCCGGTAAAGCCCAGAAATGCAATGAGCATTACATAGGCCATCAGCGAATTGAAAAATGAGTTTAATTCACGCTTACAAATTATCCAAATTTGTGTCATGGTTTATTTCGTTTTAGGTTTAACAAAGTTTTAATTCATAGTTAATTCATGGAAAATGTCTTCGAGCTTTGTAATGTAGGGGGTCATTTCGGTTAGTACCCAGCCTTTTTCAACACAAAGCCCAAAAATAGTTTTTCGCGACGAAAGCTCAGGACGACTCTGAACTTCATAGCTGAACTCGCCTGCATCAACAGGATCGGCCATATCGACAGTATCAAGTTCTTGTAAAGCAGGGATTACTTCGTTTTTGTCGGCACCTTCAATTGTTATGCGAAGTATTTCTTTGCCCTGTGCATGTTTCCTTAATTCCTCGGAAGTGCCATCGGCAACAATTTTTCCTTTGCTGATAATCAATATCCTGTCGCAGGTTGCTTCTACTTCTGCAAGTATGTGCGAGCTGAGGATTACTGTTTTTTCGCGTCCAATCCTTTTTATCAACTCGCGTATTTCAACAATCTGGTTTGGGTCGAGGCCCGATGTAGGCTCATCAAGTATCAGGACTTCGGGATCGTGGATAAGTGCCTGGGCCAAACCGACACGCTGTTTATAACCTTTCGACAGCTCGCTTATTTTCTTGTGCTTTTCGCCTTCTAGACCACACACATTAACCATGTCGAGTATCCTTTCGCGTATCCTCGATTTGTCGATGCCATGCAAATTGGCAACAAATTTAAGATAATCGATAACTGTCATTTCGGGATAAAGCGGGTTGTGTTCGGGCAAATATCCAATAACCTTTTTAACCTCCTGTGGCTGCAAAGCTACCGAGTAATCGCCTACATGGATTTCTCCTGCATTAGGAACAAGAAACGACGTAATTGCTTTCATGGTTGTTGTTTTTCCGGCACCGTTTGGGCCAAGAAAACCAAGCACTTCGCCTGTCTTTACTGTGAATGAAATATCATCTACGGCTCTTTGTACACCGTACTTTTTTGTCAATCGTTCAATAACAATATCCATATATCAAAGAGTTTATGTTTGTTGATTTGCAAAAAAAATAAAAATAAATGTCCTGTAACAGGTTAAAAATCAAGATTAACTTTTTTTAACAGGATAAGGACGTATGGATGTACATCAAATTTCCTAATCCTGAAGAATCCGAGACTATTGGATTGGAATGTATCAGAGTTCATTATGGAGTAATGGAATGTTGGAATAATGGAGTGTTTTCGTTATGGAATCCATTTAAGGGGTTCTATGATTTCTACGTCTGATATATTCTCTATTTCTGAGTTATCGTAAATTGATAGCAGATAGAGGATATTATTTTTATAAGCAACATTTATTATTATACGCCCACCTCAGGATTTACTAATGCCATTGACTTAAGGAAAATTGATCTCAGAACAAGGATTAACCCATGCCTTTGGCAGGGCAGGCAGAATTTTGATTTTAGATTTAACTTGCTGACATTATGCAACTTTAATATTTATTATTCGATGTTCGATATTCAATATTTAAAAAGAAAAACATTAAGTCAATGGCATTACCGGATTTACCCTTTCCTTTGCTGGCAATATTAATTCGTATTTTATAACAGCTATGGCCAATTGACAGGGCAAACGCATGAATTAACTATTCTATAATAAATATAATAAAATAATTGTTTTTAATGAAATTTACTTCAAAATATTACATGTTGCAGAAATTCAATACATTAAGTAAATGTTTATAGCAACA
>JAYENH010000491.1:0-2728 GCA_034721995.1 Bacteroidota bacterium | reverse complement strand
CCGTCGGCGAGGTCCACCCTATGCTATTACATATCGGAGCTTCACCCCTCAAATATGAAATACCAGCACATCAAATCCGTTAGCTATCGAATAAGATTTAGCTAAGATAATTGTAGCCGACAAATAAAAACAATCCCCTGTCCTTGTGGCACAGGGGTATTAAACTTTCTTTCCAAGCATAACAATTGGAGACAATAACAAAAGCACAAGCGAAACCCCAACAATGGCAAAGCCCAGTCCATACATATCGGCCAGCCATCCGATTAACGGGGCAATGATGGCGGCAAATAAAGATATGGCTTGCGACTCGACCGACAAAACTGTGGCAAGTATGCTTTTATCGAACAGGTCGGTTACATAAGAAATGCCCATGGGCTTGCGTAGATTCTCGATTAAGTAAATCCCAAGAAAACAAATTATTGCAGGTATGTATAAATCGTAAATATAAAACACCCCTGCTCCTACTCCACAGGAAAACCCAAAAAGCAAACTCAAATTTAGGGGTATTGCCAGGTTTTGGAACAGGTCCGATATTTTTCCCGATTTCCTTGAAATAATGGAAGTCATCAGGAAAATGAAAAAATAAATTACCCCCACAAAAATTGCCGATCGTTTTTCGCCCTGCAAGTAAATAAAAACGGGCAGCGACAATGCCATGCTTTTAATTATGGGCTGCAAAAAATCGCGCGATGCCTTATAATAGCCACTGTACAACGAAAGGCTTCCGAGGGCTTTGAAAATTTCGAGCAATGAAAAGGAAATAATCATTTGACGAAAAACCTCTTTAAACGATTTCAGGATTTGTCCATTGTAGTAATTTTCTCGTGTACCATCAAGTTCTTTTGGGTACGAAAACATCAGCAATAAATCAAGTATGTATGGGATGGCCGTAAATAGGAATACCAAACTATAGTTGCCAGAATAAAAAACTATCCCAGCTGCAACGAGCGACGAAATGGCCGAACCCATTTGCGACCACGAGCGTGTGTGCCCGTAATAATGCACCTTCTGGTTTCCCCAGCCTTTCAGTTTCAGGTATTCAAAAATCATGGCCTTGTGTGTGCCCGATCGGAAAGCATTGCCGATTGAAAACAAAAACATGGCCACGACAAAAAGCCCAAAGGATGAGGAAAACCAGAACATCCCAAAGGATGCAATATAAGCCGCAAAAGCCTGTATCATTGTTTTGCGGCGGCCCAGCACATCGGCAATTACCCCGCTTGGTATTTCAAGAATGTTTGTGGTAATTTCCCTTATGCTGTACAAAATGCCAATCTGAAGAAAACTTAATCCATTTTCGAGGAAAAACAAAATCAGGAATGCCTCGAAAAACTTCAGGTTTTTCAAAAAACCATAAGCGCAAAATTTGGCGTATTGCAGATCTTTAGTGAATGTTTGCGACATGTTTCAACTTCCAGTGAATTATCTAACAAATGTATAAAAGAAATCATCTTAAACGATGGAAACAAAAAAGGAGAAAAGACCGTATTTTTGTGTGCAGAAATCAATCTTTGTTAGATTATTATTTTGGAATGAAAACAAAACTTTTTTTATCAATAGGATTATCAATTATTTTTAATCTTTTTTCATTATTAATTCATGCCCAAAATTGGGAATGGGCACACAGTTTTAGCACAAATGCTTTTGATGTTGATCACAATCAAAATATCTATATCTGAGTCCACTCCGAAAAGTCAACTCAGCCACAAAGACTCAAAATCACAAAGAATTCACAAAGTTAAAACACACATTTTCTGATCTTTGTGTTTCTTTGAGTCTTGGTGTCTTAGTGGCATTTTTCATTTTTTTTATTTATCTGAGTTGACTCAATGTTAAATGGGTCAAAAGAAATAATAAAGCCCCGGCTTCACTTGGTTTCAATAATCATTCATCAATAAACAATAATCAATTGCTAAGGATGTCTCTTCTTAAATTCTGCCAGGCCTGCATCGAGAAATTCTACAAAGTCCTCTACATTTTTATCATAGCCGCGAGGTGTTACCAGGTTGCTTTCGTCATGGTCTAACAAAACATAAAATGGCTGGGCATTTACATTAAACTTTGTAATCTGAAGGTCGGCCAGTTTTTTTCCTAAAGTTTTTTTCACTTTCCCATCGTAGCTTGAGGTAACCCATTCGTCTTCGGGGAGCTTTATTTTTTTGTCGTCAACATATAGAGCAACAACAACAAAATCTTTCCGCAGGCGCTTTAATACCTGAGGGGCAGACCAAACGCTGGCTTCCATTTCGCGACAGTTAACACAACCATGACCGGTAAAATCGATAAACACTGGCTTGTTTTGTTTGCGTGCACAATCAAGGGCCTGGTCGTAATCGAAGTATCCTTTCAGTCCGTGAGGCAGATGAAGATGATCGGAGTATTTTGGTTTTTCACATGGCTCGCTATTTCCTTTTGCTTTTGCATTGCTCATGCTTCCACCATATTCATCAATGTAATCCTGTACCATAAATGCGTTCTCCCTGATCTCATGATTAATATCGAAATCCTGTGTGGTTTGTGGCGGCAAATATCCGGACAATGCTTTTAATGGTGCCCCCCACATTCCGGGAATTAGATAGATTACAAAAGTAAAAGTAACTATGGCCATTAACAATCGGGGAACCCCAACATGAGGTAAGTCGCTATCATGCGAAAATTTCAGTTTTCCAAGCAGGTAGAATCCCATCAAAGCAAATATAACTATCCAGAAAGCAAGATATATTTCGCG
>JAYENH010000490.1:0-11645 GCA_034721995.1 Bacteroidota bacterium | reverse complement strand
ATCGGATTGTCCTTTAACGAGAATTTTCCAACAAACGGAATCGTTTTTTCATTATTATCTTCATTCACTTCACTAATCCAAGCTTGTTTTTGCTGAACTTCACGAATAATAAATATCGAAGATGTACTTAATTCTTTTGACCCAACTTTTCTGAAATCTTGCAGTGGTTGGAAATCATTTGGAATATCGGGTAAAAAAAACAATGCAAAAGGTCTTTTATATGCCTTAGCTAAATTTTGAGCTTGTCTTATCGTTGGAAAGCTTTCTCCTGCTTCCCACTCTCTGAGCTTTTCAATAGATACAGCAACTTTAGATGCAGCAGTTTCTTCAGCCATTTTTGCTGATTCTCTTGCCCATTTAAAGACTTTTGTTGTTATGAATGCTCTCTCAGCCATATTTTACAAAAATACAATTTTATATCTCAGCTTAAGATTTATTTTATAATGTTATCGCTTTTTCCGGGCATGACCGCCAACAAAATAGTTAAAATTTGTTATGATAATGAATCTAAAATTTTTGCAAAGATAATTTATATGATTCATAAACTCACCCCCATTTTTGAAAAACTGCCAAAACCAGGATTTATTTGAAAGCAATACATTTTATTTTAAAAACTCTACTATAATATTTCAATTTTTAATTTCATAAAAAAAAATGGCACACCTTGCAGGCATGCCATTTAAAATTCTCATATTTTTTCAGAAGCAAAGCTAATCCTTCAAACAGCGAACTGAAACGCCGTCTTCCTTCATAATTGATATCCTGAATATTTCTGGCGAATCGCTATATATTTTTCGGCAGTAAGCCCCCAGTCCGGCTGCCCCTTCTTCAGCAGTCCAGTAATTACCATGAAAACCCATGTTGCTATAATTGCCACTACCATCACGATATCCACCCGGTACGGCAGTAAATCCACTTTCGTTTGTTGCATCGGTATTTGGGCTGTTCCAATGGCTTGTGCCTGTTTCTTTTAGTTTTCCGCCTGCAATATTTACTCCTCCATAATAATTTATTAGCGTGTCATATTCTTCTGCCGTAGGCAAATGCCAGCCAACAGGACAAGCAGCTGTTGCTGTTTCCCAATCATACAAACGCCCGTACGGATCGGCATACGAATTATTATCATCGTAATACCAACAATTTCCGCTTCCTGCATCGAAGTTCAGGTTTTCGGCCATCCATATTTGTCCGTTTATATCAACCAGGTTATATATTTGTCCATCTCGCGAATCGGTGAGGGTAAACAAGGTAACCGTAATATAATTGGTTTTTATTTCGGTTGCAAAACCAATCGAGTTTGTGGCAGTTAACGAAACAGTATAGTTGCCTTCTGCTGTGTAAGTATGGTCGGGGTTTTGAAGGTTCGATGTTGTACCATCGCCAAAATCCCACGACCAACTTTCTGGCGAATTTGTAGACTCGTCGGTAAAATGTACTACATCTCCAACAAAGACAGTATTTTGGCTAACCGAGAATTCAACAATTGGTGCACTTATAATTTTAATGTTTACCGCAGCCGATGTACTTCCTCCCAAATCATCGTCGGCAGTAGCTTTAATCTTATAATCGCCCATAGCTAATCCTGCTGTATTCCACTCGTAAGTGTAAGGTGCGTTGTTTATTGAAACAAGGTATTCGCCATTTAAATAATACCTGACCTGCATTACAACGCCATCGCTATCGTTTGCATTTGCTCGTATAGTAACTAACTCATTTGCCTCAAACGATTGTCCATCTTCGGGACTTGTAATAAATATTGAAGGGGGCTTGTTTTCTTTGTCATCGTCCTTTGTACATCCATTTATGGCAATTGCAAAACCAATCAGTAATACTGCAATTTTCAAGGGTAATAAATTTCTTGTTCTCATCATGATTTTTTATTCTGTTTTTATTATATTTTGAATAATAAATATTTCATAGCCGGCAAATCTAATGAAAAATAGAATAGTTATTGAAATTTGATTTCTTTTGTGTTTCAATAAAAATAATAGTTATGCTTTTTGATAATCAACAAATAGAAACCGGTGAACTTCCGAGAGTAGAGGACATTGAGTATTTGCCCCTCCTTATTAATTATAAATACCTTCTGATAATTTCGTGGACCTTGTTTTTGATTGTCCCGGCAGGGGGCTTTAGTTTGTTGAATTATTTGCCCGAAGATGAGCAGTTTTCGTTGGCTGCATCGCTTGGTATTTATGGTGGGATATTACTGCTTTATTTTTTTCGTTTGATTATCATCATTAAAGGATTTCCATTAAAAGGCTATGCCCTGCGGAAACACGATATTATTTTCCGTAGCGGATTACTTACCCGCAAAATTACCGCTATACCTTATAATCGAATTCAACACAGCGAAGTGCGACAGAGTTTTTTGGCCCGTTTGCTTAAAATTACCAAACTGAAAATATATACTGCCGGTGGTAGTGCAAGCGATTTGTCTATTCACGGCCTAAGCGGCGATGAGGCAGCACGGATAAAGGATTTTCTCAGTAAAACGATCTGCAGTTATGAGTGATTTCGATTTTTCATCTCCACGGCGACAATCCTCAAAAGGTGTTGTGCTTTATTTTCTGATGGCAATACAGAAATTCATTAGGGCAGCCTGGCCTGTTTTACTTATTTATATTTTTAAGAATGAATCATTTACGGGCGAAAAAAAAATCTATGTATTAATTGCACTTGCCATAATTGTTCTGGCAATGATTGCCCATGCCATTTTTACATATCTGAAATTCTTTTTTTATATCGAAGATGGCGAGTTTAAAGTATCAAAAGGATATCTGAAAAAAGTAAGCCTGAGCATTCCATTAGACCGTATCCAAACCATTAACAGTAAACAAAATATTTTTCAGCAGTGGCTAAAAGTAGTAAGCCTGGAAATTGATACTGCAGGTGCTGCCAATAAAGAACTGAAAATTGTTGCCCTGAAAAAAGAAACTGCCGATGCCCTCGAAACTGTGCTAAATAAACTGAAACCCGAAAAAGCGGGCGAAACTGAAAAAGAAAATATCGTTGAAGAAAAGATATTTATCCTTCAACTTGGTTTTTCCGATTTGTTTAAAGTTGGTATTAGCGAAAACCACATTAAGAGTAGCCTTATAATACTTGCTTTTGTTGGCGGGATTATCGATCAGTTGAAAGATTATTTTGCAGCTACCTACGACAATGCCACCGAGCAGGCTCAGGATTATCTTTTAAGCTCCAGCGTATTTGCAATTTTTATGCTTGTCTTGTTGGTTTTAATAATAGGGCTTACATTTTCAATCTTGCTCATATTTTTGCGTTATTTCGATCTGAAGTTTACACGCGAGGGTAATAAATTTCAAATCAGGTCTGGGTTATTAAATAAAAAATCGGTGAGCATCCCGTATTCGAAAATCCAGATACTTAGTCGGCGTACCAACCCCATCCGCAAGTTGATGGATTTTGTTACTATCAATCTGTCGCAAGCCACCAGTTCCGAAGAAAATAAAAAACAGGCCATCGACATACCCGGCTGTAACAGCAAGCATTTACAAGCTATACATTCCGAAATCTTTCCAAATGCCGACAAGCAAATTTGGAGTACCCACCAAAGCCATTATAGCTATGGTGTACGGATTTGGGCTTTGATTGGAATTTTGCCCACCACCATTGCAATTATTTTTGGATGGGCCTACTGGCAAATAATTGTTTGTGCCGCTGTTTGGTTTGTCATTAGTTTTGGACTTAGTTATCTTGCTTACACGAAACGCTTTGTGAGGATTAGCCCGGAGCTTATCGAAAACTCATCTGGCTCGGTAGGGCAAAAATTTTCGCGTATGTATAATTTTAAAGCACAAAGCCTGAAATACAAACAGACAATATTTCAACGCCGCCGTAACCTGGCCACAATAAAAATATACACTGCAGGAGGGAAAACACTCATCATACCATATATTAACAGCGAGCTTGCCTACGAGCTATATAATTTCTTACTGTATTCGGTCGAATCGAACCAACAGAAATGGATGTAGGGGTGGTTCAGAGTTTCCGGCTGAGCACAGCGAAGAAACTCAATTTTATTAATTAGTCTCCCCAAGAAAAAGGAGCTCTCTTGCAAGCACTATTTATTTAGGCAGGATTGATATTTTATAGACAAAAATTGGTTATTTCCGAATATTCTCAATACCCGATTCAAGCCGGTTTATAGTTTCTTCTTTGCCAATCAATTCGATTATATCGAATATATGGGGGCCTTTGGGTTCTCCAACTATACATAACCTGAAAGCATTCATTACAGCTCCCATGCTCAGCTCTTTTTCTGCAAGCCAGGCTTTTATTTTTTCTTCGGTATTTGCCGATGAAAAATCTTCGATCCTTGCCAATACTTCCGAAAGTGCTTTCATTAGGGTTGGAGTGTTTTCCTTCCAGCGTTTTTTCACAGTTTTGCCATGATACTCCGTTGGGGCAACAAAAAAGAAATCGGCTTGATCCCATAGTTCGTGAACAAACTGACACCGCTCTTTTACTAAGGCTACAATTTTCTCTAAAGTATTCAAATCAGTAATAATTCCTTTTTCCTTCAGGATTAAAGAAAACTGAGAGGCAATTTCTTTGTTGTCCTTTCTCTGTAACCATTGATGATTGAACCATTTTGCTTTTTCGGGATCGAATCGCGAGCCGGATTTTCCTACTTTTTCAAGTGAAAAACTTTTGGACAGTTCGTCGATAGTGAAAATTTCCTGCTCGGTACCGGGGTTCCAGCCCAAAAGTGCAAGCAGGTTAACAAATGCTTCGGCAAAATAACCCGATTCGCGATAGCCCGTAAAAACATCACCGTCGGGGCTTTTCCATTCGGTTGGAAAAACAGGAAAGCCCATTTTATCACCATCACGTTTGCTTAGTTTTCCTTTACCGGTTGGTTTCAGCAATAAAGGCAAATGGGCAAATTTTGGCTCGTCCCAACCAAAAGCCCTGTACAACATAATGTGTAATGGGAGGGAGGGTAACCATTCTTCGCCACGGATTACATGCGAAATTTTCATCAAATGATCGTCAACAATATTTGCAAGATGATATGTTGGCATACCGTCTGATTTGTACAGCACCTTATCATCGAGAGTCGAAGAGTTTACTCTTACCTCTCCCCGGATAATGTCGTTCATTATAATTTCGTCGTTTTCGGGCATTTTAAATCGTACAACATAAGGCTCGCCGGCTTCAATTTTTTGTTGAACCTCGCTCTTCGAAAGAACTATGGAATTGTTAAGTGTTTTTCGGATAGAGGAGTCGTAAGTAAAAGTTTTCTTTTCGGCTTCGAATTGCTTGCGCAAACCTTCAATTTCTTCGGGAGTATCGAAAGCGATGTAGGCATTACCTGTTTTTAGTAATTCTTCGGCATATTGCATGTATAAGTCTTTTCGCTCCGATTGCCGGTAAGGGCCATATTCGCCACCCTCCAAAACACCTTCGTCAAAACTAATTCCGCACCAGGCAAGCGATTCAATAATATATTCTTCGGCTCCGGGAACAAAACGCGCCTGGTCGGTATCTTCGATGCGAAGAATGAAATCGCCACCATTTGCTTTAGCGAATAAATAATTAAAAAGTGCTGTGCGAACTCCACCTATATGCAATGGCCCGGTGGGGCTTGGGGCAAATCTTACTCTTACTTTTTCTGACATAATCTGAATTTTTTGGCAAAGATAGTAGATAAAGGTAAATCAGCAGTCCACAGTCCACAGTCGGCAGTTGTCAATTCTATCATTAAATATTTCCATCATTCCATCGCTCCATCGCTCCATCGCTCCATCACTCCATCACTCCATCACTCCAATTCTTCCTATTCCACCAACTCTAAAATTGGCACACCTTCGCAGCCATTGGGATATGGAATATTCAGGAAATTAGAGATTGTTGGCGCAATATCAAACATTGAAACCGGACGGTTTATGGTGCTGCGTTTTATTTTCCATCCGTACCAAATCAAAGGGATTGTTTCGATTTTTCCTGTTTTTCCGTTTATGGCATTATCATTTTTTTCGATACAGCCCGGCTCAAGATTGATGAATACATCGCCCGAACGTTTTGAATAATAACTGTTTTGCACTTTCGAGAAAATCCCATCGGTGTAGTCAATCCGTTTCATATTGGCTGATGTTACTGCATTGGCCACACCGCTCATTTGCTGAATAAATTGTGCTACTTTTGTTTGCACTTCAGCAATCGATAAGTTGGCATCTTCAATCAATATGTTGTTTAAATAAAATTGCTGATTATAATATTTCAACACCCAATCGCCGGGGCCATATATAGCATTCATGTATGCCTTGAGCAAGACTGTTGCATTTTCGGCATTGAATACTTTTACCGGAAGTTTGTTCTTTTTTAATATTTCCTGATTAAGAGGGCCATTGCAATCGGCAGTGAGAAAAAGCAATACATTTTGTTTTCCCAATTCGTTATCGATGAATTTAAGAAAATGAGCAAGCTCCTTATCAAATCTCAGGTAGGCATCCTCAATCTCAATTGATTTTGTATGAAATGAATTTTCGATTTTTGAAAATGGCGAAAAAGAAATCATTAAAACATCGGTGGTGTCGTCTATTCCTAATTTTTCGTTAAGGATGGTTTCCAAAACAAAATCTTTAGTCAGCGAATTACCATAAGGTGTTTTCATCAGAATTGAATAATTATCGTCTTTTTCTTTTATTTTCTGAATATCGAAAGGAAACATCTTTTGTTTGCGGCCATAGCCTTTCTCGAATTTATTATCATCGGGCAGGCTTTCGGTATACTCTTCGATAGGCAAAAGAGTAGTCCATTCCTGTTGAATATAAATATCGCAAAGCTTTTTATTGTTGAAAGCAATTACCCATTCCGGCAGGTCTTTTAAATAATAGTTTGTACTTATCCATGAGCCGGAAAAATCGTCGTACCAATAAGCAACATCGGCAGCATGTCCGCCTGCTATAATTGCTGCCTGATAATTTCCCGAAATTGAAATCACTTTCGGTTTTCCCTTATTCATAAATTTTAATTCATCAGAAAAAGTAGTAGTTAATAATTGCTTTGGCGATAATTTTCCTGAATATGTCTTGCTACCAATGGACTTTGCTTTTTTGTCGAAACAGCAATCCTGCATTTCGTCCTTTTTGCGGTCGTAATAAAAGTTGCCCACAATCCCATGCTGCGATGGCGAACAACCCGCTACTATGCTTGCATATCCCGGTGCCGATTGGGTAATAAGATAATCGTACCCGGCATTTTTGCAGAAACTCCCCTCAGCAATAAGGCGTTTAAAACCTTTTTTTTCAAATTTATCCCAAAAACGATATAGATATTCGTTACGCATATTTTCTACTACAATACCTATTACAAGCCTGGGTTTTTCTGGAGGGATACGGGTTTGTGATTGTGTTTTAGAAAAAAAAGAAAGGAAAATGATTAGCAAAATGCTTGTTGAAATATTCTTCATATAAAATAAACTGCTTAAAGATTTCGTGCCATTACAAATAAAATGCCGATAACCATAATAATACTAACGAACAAATTGGCAAAGGCAAACCAATAATTTCCCGTGCGTATTAACTCGAAGGTTTCCCAGCTAAAGGTTGAAAAGGTGCTGAAACCTCCACAAAAACCAATTATCAGCATGGCTTTTATACTGTTTGGCAAAGCTAATTTTTCGCTGCTGAAAAATAATACTACACCAAGGATAATGGTGCTGATAAAATTTGATGTGAGAGTAGCTACCGGATTAATATCCTGAAAATTGCTGGTTATCATTTTTGATAATCCAAACCGGCTTACGCTACCAAGCCCGCCTCCTATGAATATTGCAATGATTGTAAGCATTTGTAATAATCTGTAAAAAAATAGGCCGCAAATATAGCTGAATTTTTTAGTGATTTTTTTACTTGTATTTCATTTCCAATAATTGCAAATTTTATGTTGAATCCCTATGGTTTCTTATTACTGTCATCATCGCTGGTTTTATACGAGTCTATTCACGTTAAATCCATTTGATAATTTTAGTCATCAACAGCGAAGAATCTTTGAACCTATGAACCTTTATATTAATCCTTCCGGCAAAAAGTTCCTTCGGCTACCCAAAGCCTTTTTAATTTGTAATCGAATTTACCTGAATTATGCATTGGGCTACTCTCAACAATTAGTTTTATTTCTTCTTCTGATGTGAGATCAAAAAGCATAATACCCTCGTGTAAAGCACTGAAATTGCCGGCAAGATGGAGTGAGTCGCGTAAATGTATTTCGGAAAAGAAATCTGCTTGCTTATCAAGTAACTTGTTGTATTTTACTACATCAATTTCCTCATTTTGTTTTTGATACCAGCGGACAAAAGCATATTCTTTCATTTCTGCCGGTTTTTTGTATTTGCAAATACCACCGGCATCAATTTTAAATAAAAAAGATTCGATGATAAAACGATTGGCCAATATTGCAGGATCGGTATTAAAAATTTTCTTAGCCTGAGCATCGGTAGCTGCATTAAGAATAAAAAAACCGCCTTTATCAGTGAAAGGCCCGGCAGCCAGTAAATCGCCGGTTTCGTACAAACTGTCGATATTGGCGAGGTGTGCAGCCTGAAGTTTTTCTGCTTTATCAGCGTCAAGAGTTTCCCTATCAGGATTAGTATTCAGAAAAACAAAAAACATTTTATTGTAATTCTGTGCAGACAATGTTATAAACAAGAATTGAAAAATCACTACAAGCGAAATATTAAAAATTTTGTACTTCATGATAATTTATATAATTAAATATATTGTTTTTTCAGGAAGTAAAAGTATAAATCTTTGGGCATAAATTATTATATTTGTATTTTAAATATTATGGCACAATGAACATCCTAAAAGTACAAGCTGAAAAATTAAATTATTATCCTCAATAATACTGCATATCATGAAAAAAATGTATCTCCTTTTTATTTGCTTTTCCCTGTTAACACCACAATTGCAATTTGCCCAAACTGTTAATGGTGAAATCATTTCGGACCAGAATAGTTTAACAGTACTGAAAGTTTGGGGCAACCACCAGGAGCGAGGCTATGCTTATGGTTATTTGCTTGCCGATAAAATTAAAGATGTTTACGAGGGATATCTTGTACCTCAGTTTGGCAACGGCCTGGCCAATGCCAAATTGATGATACAACAGGGGCAGGTATTTAACATCGATCAGGAATACATTACCGAGGCACAGGCAATTTTCAATGGTATTACTGATGCCGGTGTCAGCATTTCGAATGGCGATTATTTAGATATTTTGGTGGCAAATACTTTTCTCGATTTAATGGGCATAAACGAAAATTTTGGTAGTGCCAAACTTAAAAACGGTTGTTCGAGCCTGATGACCTGGGGCGATGCCACAACAGGATCGGTCGATGCGGGCAAAGCTTATGTTTCGCGTCATTTGGACTGGACTGCCAGCCCCTACCTTACAAATAACCAGGTAGTGCTTATCCACCTGCCCTCGGAAAACGATGAACAACCATGGATAATGATTGGTTTTGCCGGCCAGATGTCGGTTTTATCGGGAGTTAACAATGGCGGCCAGGCTGCCTTTCAGCACATGCTCTCCGATTTTAACGAGTCGTCTGTAATGAATATGCCTTACACCCCAATTTGGTTTAGTTTGCGCCGGGCACTCGAAAAGTATGATTATAACAACGATGGGACTCAAAATGTAAGCGATATTCGTTCTGCATTAACAGCATCGACTAATGGATTTTCCGATGGATATATTATTACTGCGCTTGCTGGTTCAAACCAAATTTACGATAGCCTGATTGCTATGGTAGCTGAGGTTACCCCTAATGCACCCACCCATGTTTTTCGCTACAACGATTACGAGGATCAAATCCCAGGCGATAATTTATATGCTGCCAATTACGAAATAAAACGAAACGACCATCATCATTACTGTTCGCGTTATAATTCCATAGCTACATCGTTTACCGATAGTACAAATATCAGCATGGCCGATAATTGGGATAAAATGCGTTTGTATTCAAACTCGGGATCGGGCAATATTCAGTTTATGCAATTTTGCCCCGATTACAGGATGCTTGTATTTGCCTGGTATCACAACGGACAGCCCGCCTATCAAAACAATCCCGATACTTTTTATCTTGACGAACTATTTTCGCCCCCGGTTGCCATTCGACAGCCAAAAACTTACAGCCAAAAACGAAGTATGAAACTAAGGCCCAATCCGGCTAATACAGAAATTACTGCCGAAATATTCCTCAGCAATAATAGCAAACTATTGCTTGAAATATTTGATTCGAATTTTAATAAAATCAAAGAAATTATTATTCCTGAAAAAGGCAAAGGATTGCATCAGTTTAAGTTTTCGCTTGAGGGCAGGCCGGCAGGCGTATACATCATAAATATTTCGGGCAAAGGCTTTTCGATAAGCGAAAAGTTTGTGAAATATTAATAAGGAAAAATTGTCAAAAAAGTTTGGCGGTTTTCACTTGATTTTATTTATCTTTGCAGCTCGTTTACCGGAGGTAGTAAATAGCTACAGCAGGTAACAAGGCCAATGGTCGGTTGGCCGAGTGGCTAGGCGCCGGTCTGCAAAACCGTGTACGGCGGTTCGACTCCGCCACCGACCTCGAAAGCCCATCTGAATTTCAGGTGGGCTTTTTTAAATATTCACTCAGCCGTCTACTCGATTGCCAACAGTACTTTTTTTATCTTATTAATTGATAATCATTAATCAAAAGTCCTGGAGATAAACTTAGTCTAGTTGTTAATTTACGAATCATGTCAACAGTCAATTTACGTTTACGATTAAGAATCTCCGAAACTCTACTTTTCCCTCCAATCTCACCTACTAAGTCAACTTGTTTAAGTTGCATTTCTTCCATTCGTATTTTTATTGCTTCGATTGGGTCAGGTGCTTCGATTGGATAATGTTTTTTTTCATAATCATCAATCATTAATCCAAGCATATCTGCTTCATCGCTTTCTTGCGTACCTATCTCTGCATCAAAAACTACTTCTAACCTTTTCAAAGCTGTTCGATAATCATTTTCTGTTTTATTCTGTATTATATTCATGTTTTTAATCTTTAAATCGCGTGTGCATCAATATTATCATACTCTTTATGGGTTCCAATAAATCTAATAAATATCCATTTTTTTTTAAAATTGAACTTTGTCACTAATTTATATGAATTTCCTTTTATGTTAAATACAACCCTGCTATCCTTTAGAATACTTGCATTTGCATAAGTCTGTTTGACCGCATTTGGATTATTCCAATCTGAACTCATCGCTGTATCATACCAAGTCTTTAAGTATTGCTCTGAGTCAGAATGTTTTTCCAAATATTCTCTCAATGTGCTCTTTGCAAATATTCTCTCCATTTTTTAATTTTAAGCTAAAATACAAAGGTAATATAAAGTTCGCAATATGGGAACTTTATTTTTTGTGAGGGTAGTTAGTATGTTCGTTAATATACATCCTTTACACAAGTTCAAGATTAGACTTTACACTAAATTAGTTACAAATCAAAGGCTATGTTTCATTCCTTCAACAACTTTCAAAAATCCGAAAAGTTATGCCACCGGTACAACTTAAATTGTCTTTTATCTAATGAACCGTTTCGCCTTTTGACGAGATGGTGTGAGAGGCGCACTGGCGGTCAAATGACCGTCAG
>JAYENH010000489.1:0-2732 GCA_034721995.1 Bacteroidota bacterium | reverse complement strand
GTTTTTTTTAGGCTGAAAAAAACAGGAACATTAAACACCTCGTATGGAGCAATAAACGACGAGCTTTTGTTATTTCCTGAAATTAATCTGCAAAACCTAAGGAAGTCCATAATTAATATCAGAAGAAAAAAACTGCCGGAACCATCGGAATTAGGCAATGCAGGGAGTTTTTTTAAAAACCCTGTTGTTTCGAAACGAAAAGCCGAAGAGCTTAAAGAACAATATAGAGACATGCCAATATACCCTGATGGGGATAAAATAAAACTTGCCGCAGGTTGGCTAATTGATAAATGTGGATGTAAAGAAATAAGTTATGGCGATGCAGGAGTGCATAAGGATCAGGCACTTGTACTTGTAAACTATGGAAGAGCAAGCGGGTCTGAGATTATTTATCTGTCAGAGAAAATAAAAGAAACTGTTTACCAAAGCTTTGGTGTTGAGCTTGAAACCGAGGTGAATATTCTTTAACGTACAACAAAGCCCCTTTGTATCAATTTGTTTTCGAGTATGTTATTACTATAAGATTAAAATTAAAATAACAGCGAACATTAAAATGTCAATTCGCTCAGCTATGAACAGGGAACTTATATTCATTTTTCAATCCGCAGAAAATATTTATCTTCACGCCTTAAATTTGTAATTTAATGGAGCTATTAAAAGCCGAAAACATAAATAAGAGTTTTGCAAATCATACTGCACTTAATGATGTGAGCATTAGTGTACCGGAAGGAAGCATTTATGGTTTATTAGGACCAAACGGAGCAGGAAAAACTACACTTATCAGAATTATTAATCAGATTTTTGCCCCCGATAGTGGCGAAATGTTTTTTAATAAAAAGCCTCTCAAACCATATCATATTGCGCAAATCGGTTATTTGCCAGAAGAACGCGGTTTGTATAAAAAAATGAAAGTTGGAGAACAGGTGCTTTATTTGGCAAGGCTAAAAGGTTTGTCGAAAAACGATGCGTTAAAAAGGCTCAAGTACTGGTTCGAGAAATTCGAAATCGAAGCCTGGTGGGACAAAAAGGTTGAAGAACTGTCGAAAGGGATGCAGCAAAAAGTGCAGTTTATTGTTACCATTTTGCACAAACCTCAACTGCTGATTTTTGACGAACCCTTTAGCGGTTTCGATCCCATCAATGCCAATCTGCTAAAAAACGAAATCCTGAATTTAAAGAAAGAAGGGACTACAATAATTTTTTCTACACACAACATGAGTTCGGTTGAAGAATTGTGCGATAATATTACATTGATAAATAAGTCGAAAGTAATATTGGAAGGCCATATTGACCATATCAGAGACAAATATAAATCCAATACTTACGAGGTTAAGTTTTTAGGTCAGTTTAATAAATTGCAGGCCACGCTTTCGTCCGAATACGAGATTGTCGAAGCAGGCCACGAGGAGGATATTCACTCTGTGAAAGTAAAATTACTAAAACAGCTTACCACCAACGAGCTTATATCAATGTTGTTGCCAATGGGTAACATAATTGGTTTTAATGAAGTTGTACCTACCATGAACGATATTTTTATTAAAGTTGTGGAAGATACAAACAATGGAAACGATTTGTTATAGAAAAAATTATAAAGAATGAAGACCTCAATTGTCTTACAACGAGAATATTTAAGCCGGGTAAAAAAACGTAGTTTTATTATTATGACTCTGCTTGCACCATTACTTATGGCAGCATCTATTGTTGGTTATGTATATCTTATATTTGCCGCCGACACCGAAGAGAAAAATATTGGCATTATCGATGATACGATGGTAGTTTTTGAATCGCTTAAAAACACCGACATTATAAAGTTCGAACTGCTGGCAGGAAAAACCATTAATGAGGCTTATGATACTTACACCTCAGGGGAATATTATTCTATTTTATATATCCCCTCTAATGTGCTTACATCGAAAAAAATCCAACTGTTTTCCGCGAAACAGCCCAGCCAGGCTGTTATAATGTATATCGAAAATTCAATCGAAACATATCTCGAAGATAAAAATATTGTTAACATGGGTATCGATCGTAAATTGCTCGAAAGCCTTAAAGTTAATATGAATATTGATACTATAAAGTGGAAAGAGGATGGCGAAGAAGTAAAAAGCAACACAGGCATTACCATGGGGCTTGGCTACTTGTCGGGCATTCTTATTTACATGTTCATATTTATTTATGGTGCACAGGTAATGCGTGGGGTGATAGAAGAAAAAACCAGTCGGATTGTAGAAGTTATCATTTCTTCGGTAAAGCCATTCCAGTTAATGTTGGGCAAAATTATCGGAATAGCCCTGGTAGGCCTCACTCAGTTTATTGCCTGGATAATTTTAATTGCATTTTTTGTGTGGATCGGGCTTAGTTTTTTGGGAACCGATTATAAGCCCGAAGATATCATGCAGCAAAATCCGGCAATGGATGTAATGGCCACACAAGGAAGCCCTCAGGGAATGAATATCTCCGACATATCTGTTGAGGGGAACAAAATCCAGCAATTGATCGATTCTACATTAAAATCCATTAATTTTTTAGGCTTGTTCATTACCTTTCTGTTTTATTTTATTGGGGGGTACCTGCTTTATGCCGCCCTGTTTGCAGCCATTGGTTCGGCTGTAGATAGCGAAACCGATACCCAGCAATTTATGATCCCTAATGGACAGGAAAAAAACCTATGAATATTGGGAAAGTTATGATGTTCTTGTACTTTCAACCGGTTCATCACCCATGAAACCGCC
>JAYENH010000488.1:0-2733 GCA_034721995.1 Bacteroidota bacterium | reverse complement strand
CGACTTTGCCCAATATGTCGCTCCTACCGGAGCTTTAAAATGTTTCGCCAATTACTTCTATAAATATCTGACTCCTACGGAGTCGTGCTTTGTTTGATGTATGATAAGTCAATAATTAACAGTTCCGGTGCGAAATAATTATTGAGACTGAAAAAGTGTAAACTACTTTTTTATGGTTTATGAAAAATGCCGATTTTTTCAAGAAACTAGAACAACGATTACCACAATATAAAGCACGTTGGCAAAAATCTATGAAAGAACAAATTCAGGATTTGCCTGATTTTGAAAAAACTGAAAGAGAGACATTAAGATATTTTAGGAAAATGATTTTTTAACAAACTTTAGATTATGGATATTTTCCGGGAATCCCGAACTGAACCCGAAACTTGAAAATCAGATTATTTTGTTTATCTTGCCGATACCGAAACTAAAAACTTAAACTATGAGAACAATACCTCGATTATTTGATGACAGTGTTGAGAAATTTCATTCCAATCCTTTCTTATGGGAAAAAACCGGCACTGCTTACAATTCATTAACTTATGGACAAACAAAAAAACTGGTTTACGAAATGGCCAAAGGGCTGTATGCTGCCGGTATTAAAAAAGGCGACAGGGTAGCAATAATATCGGAAGGAAGGAATTACTGGGTAATTTCGGAACTTGCCATTTTGTGCATTGGAGCTATAAATGTGCCTTTGTCGGTGAAACTCGAAGCTTCCGAAGTTGAATTTCGAATAAAACATGCAGCTTGTAAAATGCTTATTGTTTCGGGCGGCCAATCGAAAAAAACCGATCCTTTTATCAACAAGATTAATGAAATCGAAAGCATTATTTATCTTGATGAAATGAGTAGATATGTTGATAAAGGGATGCACATATCTGAACTTATTAAAAAAGGGGTAGATCAGGGTATGAGCAAAATTGAAGAAATAAAATATAATATTGCCGAAAACGATTATGCCAATATCTGTTATACATCAGGCACTACAGCCGACCCAAAAGGGATTATCCTTTCTCATTTAAACTATTATGCGAATGTGGATCAGGCTCTTAGTTTGATGTCTATTCCGCCCACCTACCGTACTCTTCTGATATTGCCTTTAGACCATTCGTTTGCCCATACGGCAGGGATTTACAGTTTTATGCGTTTTGGCGCGAGCATTGCTTCGGTGCAAATTGGAAAAAGTCTTAACGAAACATTACGAAATATACCCATCAATATTAAAGAGATAAAGCCAAATGTTTTGCTTAGCGTTCCTGCTCTGGCAAAAAATTTCAGGAAAAATATAGAAAAAGGTATCAGAGAGAAAGGTCCAAAAGTGGAAAAACTTTTTAAAAATGCCATGCAAACAGCTTATGAATATAATGGCATTGGGTGGGACAAAGGCAAAGGCCAAGGATTATTAAAAAAAATGAAGCTTGCATTTTACGACAAAATCCTGTTTAGTAAAATCCGTGAGAATTTTGGTGGCGAGTTAAAATACTTCATCGGGGGTGGGGCTTTGTTAGATATTGATTTACAGAAATTCTTTTATGCCATTGGAATTCCCATGTATCAGGGGTATGGTTTATCTGAGGCAGCCCCAATAATTTCGTCTAATGCCCCGGCAAAACACAAACTGGGATCGTCGGGCTTTTTGGTGTCGAACTTAGAGCTTAAAATTTGTGATGATAAAGGGAACGCTTTGAAGGTAGGCGAAAAGGGCGAAATAGTTGTAAAAGGCGAAAATGTAATGATAGGCTATTGGAAAAACGAAAAAGCTACAGCCGAAGCCCTGAAGGATGGCTGGCTATTTACCGGCGACCTGGGCTATATGGATGCCGATGGTTTTTTGTATGTACTTGGGCGGTTTAAAAGTTTGCTGATTGGTCACGACGGCGAAAAGTACAGCCCCGAAGGAATTGAAGAAACCCTTATCGAACATTCGCCCTGCATTGACCAGTGCATGTTGCACAACAACCAGGATGCATATACCGTGGGCTTGATAGTCCCAAATAAAGAAGCTTTAAAACGTATCTTGAAAAAGAAAGGCATTGATCCAAAAACTGATGATGGGATAAAAGCTGCACTCTTAGAAATTCAGCTTGAAATAAATAAATATAAGAATGGTGGCAAGCACGAAGGTATTTTTCCTGAACGCTGGCTGCCATCATCTGTTGCAATTTTGGATGAAGGTTTTACCGAAGCCAACCATTTGTTAAACAGCACCCTGAAAATGGTACGCGGAAAAATAAACGAACGATATGCCGATACATTTGAATTTCTTTATACCAAATCATCAGCAAAAATTACAAATGATGAAAATATGAAAGTGATGAGGGAGTTGATGGCTTAAGGGATTGATATGAAATAACCTGAACATTTATATTTGTTCTTTTTGTTTTGTTATAAAATCATTAAACGAACAAACACACGGTCGGCATGATCGCGCAATTGCAGTTCGGTGGGGCTTTTTAACAATATTTCTATACTATTTATGAGCTTGTTTTATAAGTCTCGATCTTATTGATTCAGCAACAAAACTGTTTAATGATATTTGTTCTTCTCTGGCCAATAATACAGCTTTTTTATGAAGGTCGACCGGGATCCTTACATTAAAACTTCCTTTAAATGGTTTCTCTATGCTTATCCCTTCTGCTTTGCAAAGCGAAATATATTCATCTATGGCCGAAATAAAATCTTTCTCTAAATCCTTGCCCGTTTCACCTTCGTAAGAAACAAGGCCCCTGA
>JAYENH010000487.1:0-2735 GCA_034721995.1 Bacteroidota bacterium | reverse complement strand
ATTGCCCTTTGGTTAGTCCATAAATTTCGTTATTGAACAGAAGCAGGTTAAGGTCTACATTTCTTCTGATTTCGTGAATGAAATGGTTACCACCAATTGCCATAGCATCGCCATCGCCGGTTATTTGCCATACCGAAAGTTTGGGATTAGCAGTTTTTACGCCAGAGGCAATTGCCCCGGCACGCCCATGAATACTATGAAAACCATAAGTGTCCATGTAATACGGAAAACGTGATGAACAGCCTATACCTGAGACAACAGCGAATTGTTCGCGGGGCAGTCCCATTTGGGCCATAGCCTTTTGTACGGCATTTAACACAGCATGGTCGCCACATCCGGGGCACCAACGCACTTCCTGATCACTTTTAAAATCTTTTGCAGTAAGTTGAATATTTTGTACATCCATGATTATGCCTCCAATATTTTTACGATTTTTTCTTTCAATTCTTTAACTGTAAATGGTAAGCCCATAACCTTATTGATTTGATGGTAATGGAATTCCTGATGTTTCATGCGCAGGTAGCTGACAAACTGTCCCAGGTTAATTTCTGCCACCACAATCTTTTTAAATTTACTGAATACTTCAGCCGTATTTTTTGGTAATGGATTGATATAATTGAAATGCGCCAGGCTCACCGATTTTCCCTCTTCGCGCAGATGATCAACCGTTGAAGTAAGATGGCCATAAGTTCCTCCCCATCCAACAACAAGTAATTCACCCGATTCATCTCCTTCAACTTTTAAATCAGGAATTGAATTCTCGATACGTTTTATTTTTTCATTTCGTATATCGCACATTACCTGATGATTTTCCGGAACATACGAAACCGATCCTGTTATGTTCATCTTTTCGAGGCCTCCAATTCGGTGCTCTAATCCCGGAGTTCCCGGCTTAGCCAATTCCCTTGCCAGAGTATCAACATCACGGGCATAAGGCTGGTAATCTTTATTCTGAGGATTGGTAAAACGTGGTTTAATTTCCGGCATTTCGGCCATTGTTGGAATTTTCCATGGTTCGGTACCGTTTGCAATAAAACCATCGGTAAGTAAAATAACAGGGGTTGTATGTTCAAGTGCTATTTTCGCTGCTATAAAAGCATAATTGAAACAGTCTGATGGTGCACTTGCAGCAATTACACAAGCAGGGCTTTCGCCATTTCGTCCATATAATGCCTGAAGTAAATCAGCTTGTTCGGTTTTGGTAGGGAGTCCTGTTGATGGGCCTCCGCGCTGAACATTAACAACCACTATTGGTAATTCGGCAATTACTGCTAAACCAATAGCTTCTGATTTAAGTGCAAGTCCTGGCCCCGAGGTAGAAGTTGCTGCAAGCGAACCGGCAAAACTGGCTCCAATTGCCGTACAAATTCCTGCAATTTCGTCTTCGGCCTGAAAAACCTTAACACCTAAATCTTTACGGGCCGATAATTCTTGTAGTATTTCCGAAGCAGGTGTAATAGGATATGAGCCTAAGAAAAGCGGCAAACCGGCTTTTTCGGCAGCAGCAATCAATCCCCATGAGGTAGCTACATTTCCGTTGATTTGCCGGTATGTACCATGTTCAATTTCGGCTGGTCTAATCTGATAATTAGGAGTTAATGACTCAATAGTTTCGGCATAATTGTAACCTGCTTTCAACACAGCTTTATTTGCATCAACAATTATTTGCGATTTCTTGAATTTTTTCTCGTAAAATGATAAAGTGTGTTCAAGTGGTCTGTTAAATAACCAATAAACCATTCCCAGCGCAAACATGTTTTTGCTGCGTAGCACACTTTTATTATCAAGTCCAAAATCTTTAAGACATTCTTTTGTAAGATTACTTATTGGAGCTTTAATAATATTAAAATCGTTTAATTTATCTTCTGAAATAGGATCGTCGGTTTTATACCCGGCTTTTAAAAGGTTCTTTTTTGTGAAACTATCAAAATCCACGATTATTGTTCCGCCTTGCCTGGTCCATTTCGACGATGCCTTAAGGGCTGCCGGGTTCATTGCTACAAGCACATCGGCAAAATCGCCCGGAGTACTTATTTTAGTATGCCCGAAATGTACCTGAAATCCTGATACGCCTCCAACAGTTCCTTGTGGAGCACGAATTTCGGCGGGATAATCGGGGAAGGTTGCCAGATCGTTCCCAAGAAATGCCGAAGTGTCGGAAAATAATGTGCCGCTTAATTGCATTCCGTCGCCAGAGTCGCCTGAAAACCGGATTACAACTTCTTCTAGCTCGATAACTTTTGCTTGTTTAGCCATAATTGTTTTTTTTCAATCAGTATTCTGAGAATTGATTCTTATTAAGTTATATGCTTTTTAAATATATATTTCTTCACCTCTTGTATAAATAATAACGATGCAAAATTAAATACTTTAGCCATAGAACAACCCAAATATCGAATAAATTTTTACTTAATATGCACTATTGTTCATAAGCTATTACACACACTCTCTCAGACACTTATATGCTATGTAGATAATTTATAATAATTCTATATTAAGAAATGTACATATATCAATTTCTTAATGCTTGTTGTCAATCAATATTATTACGGATTAATTCTTTTTGAACCTACATAGCAAATTTACAAAAATTGAAATATTTTGGATGGCATCCGGAATTTATCTGTAATAACGAAGTACTGGAATTATTAATGATAAACAGATTATTATTCAGTACACCATACATCCTGAATTTATCTATGTTTACGCCGCTGACAAATGATTTATGAAGTTCT
>JAYENH010000486.1:0-2737 GCA_034721995.1 Bacteroidota bacterium | reverse complement strand
CCTTTTGACCAGTGCTTATGCTGTACATGAAATTGATGAGGTAACTGGACAGTATACCTTTACTCCAATGAACCAGGCTACGGTATGGACAGATATCCATACAAATGGGAAAACCATGCAATTTGGCCTTTTTGCCGGATACATGAAAAACCTGGGTGCCACCGATAAAATTATTGACGGAACAATAGAACATCGTTTCGACAACGACATACTTGATAATGTGATGAGGGTATCTCCGCGGATTATTTTCAATTCGGGCAAAGTAAGATTTGCAGGGGAAATTGAATACACAAGTGCTGCTTACGCAAAGTTATTGGATGATGACACTTATGATATGGATGAATTTGGCAAGATAAACAATACCGAATCGGTTTCAAACATACGCTTCCTCATGGCAGTGTATTATTTCTTTTAATTTCTGATTTTAAAACATAAAAAAAGGCGCAAGTAATTCTTGTGCTTTTTTTTTTGATTGATAGATTTTCGTTGCTCAATAATAGTTTCAGGACTTATTTATTTTCACATTTCGCCTTTCGCCTTTTTATTTTCGCCTTTCTACTTTCTCCTTTTATCTTTACAAAATATTTTCACATAAGTGAATTGCCATTGTTGCCGCATACAAAAGCACAAATCGATGAGCCATAAAAAATATTTCTTCAACATTCTGCGAAAATTGAGACTTGCATTTACCGACCTGGTTCCGATAATAGCGGTCGTTGTTTTTTTTCAGACTGTTGTTATCCGGCAAGCATTTCCCGAAATCGGGGAAGTCATTTTTGGCTTTTTGTGTGTAATAGTGGGGTTGATGCTGTTTATCGAAGGCTTAGAAATTGGCTTGTTTCCAATTGGCGAAACAATGGCTTATGCACTGGCAAAGAAGGGAAGCCTTTTATGGTTGATGATTTTTGCTTTTGCGCTTGGCTTTTCCACAACAATTGCCGAACCCGCGTTGATTGCGGTGGCAAAGGAGGCTTCGGTAATATCTTCAGGCGCTGGCTTGATCGAAAACAATCAAAAAACCATGGACTTGTATGCTATGGGCCTACGCTTGTCGGTAGCTTTTTCTGTTGGCCTGGCCATTGTTATTGGGGTATTGCGTATTCTCAAGGGCTGGCCTTTATTCTATTTGATCATCGGAGGGTACGTATTGGTTATGTTGATGACTACCATAGCCCCCGAAGAAATTATTGGCCTTGCTTATGATGCAGGGGGTGTTACAACTTCCACTATTACTGTTCCATTGGTAACGGCTCTCGGAGTGGGGCTTGCTACTGTCATCAAAGGAAGAAGCCCATTGGTTGATGGTTTTGGCCTGATTGCCTTTGCGTCGCTTTTGCCCATGATTTTTGTGATGGCTTATGGCTTATTTTGGTTTTAACAAAAAGAGTAGATTATGATTGATTTTTTGATCGATTTCCTGATAGTCCTGCTTTACACATTTCGAGATGTATTGCCTATCTTGTTATTGATCATATTTTTTCAGATGGTAGTTTTAAAACAGCCCATACCTCATCTTAAAAAAGTTATCAAGGGAGGGATTTTGGTGGTACTTGGGCTTGCCCTGTTTCTTGTGGGATTAGAAAAAGCACTTTTCCCTGTGGGGAAAATCATGGCCACTCAATTGTCGGATCCTGCCTTTATCGGGATTTCGGCAAACGAGCAGGCAAATTGGTGGTCGTACTACTGGATCTACATTTTTGCGGCATCGATTGGATTTGCCACTACCATAGCCGAGCCATCGCTTATTGCAGTTGCCCTGAAAGCAGAAGAGGTTTCGGCAGGCACCATAAACACATGGGGGCTTCGGATTACCGTGGCGCTCGGTGTAGCTATTGCCCTGGCCCTGGGCACATTTCGGATTGTAACCGGAACGTCGTTGTATATTTACATAATGGTGGGATATATTGTTGTGATTGTCCAGACCATTTTTGCGCCCCGAAAGCTTATTGCCCTGGCCTATGATTCGGGAGGAGTTACCACTTCTACTGTTACTGTTCCCATAGTGGCAGCCCTCGGGTTAGGGTTGTCGGCAGCAGTACCGGGCCGAAACCCTGCCATTGACGGATTTGGGCTTATCGCATTTGCCAGCTTGTTCCCAATTATCACAGTTTTGGGATATGCTCAATTTATGGATTTAAAAACCCGATTGTTAAAAATAAAAACTAAGAAAGATGCAATTTAAATTAATTATGGCCTTTGTCAAACCCCGTATTACAGATAATGTAGTCGAAGCTATGAAGGATGCCGGAGCTACCGGAGCTACCATCATCCCTGCCCGGGGTACAGGAATACATGTGGCAAAGTCCTTTTTGGGACTTAGTATCGAGGACCAAACCGATATCATTGTGTTTCTTGTGGAAGAACACGTAGTTGAAAACCTGATGAAAGTAATACAGTTGGCTGGCAAATTTGAAGAGCCTGGCACCGGCATTGCTTTTGTTTTGCCCGTAGAACATATAGCAGGCCTGGAAAGTCAAATGAAAAAATTCAAGAATCAGGCCCGCGACCAGTATTTTTAACCTTGATTATTCATGATATTTATGATTTACTTGATTCAACTTGAATTATACATTCTCTTTTTCGGAATATCTTTGTATTCAGTAAATTAATGAGGTTTGTGAATTAATGAGGTTAAGAATTCTCTCACAGTTGTGCGAGAAATAAAACGGCAATTCAACAATTTAATATTTACCAATATCGACAATACCATTTAAAAAGAATAAACATGAACACAAAG
>JAYENH010000485.1:0-2745 GCA_034721995.1 Bacteroidota bacterium | reverse complement strand
GACAGTTCGTGTATATATTATGGATGCATGGACCCAACGGCTTATAATTACGACCCATCGGCAAATGCCCCTGACTCATCATGTGTGTATGCCCATAATGTTATCTTGCAACAGGGCTGGTCGCTAGTATCGACATACCGACAGCCGGTAAATTCATCAATAGAAGAAATGTTTTCGCAAACTCATGGATACCACGAACTGGTCGTGAAAAACGGCCTGGGCCAGGTTTATTATCCAAACTATGGGGTAAACCAAATAAATAACGTAGTACCGGGCGAAGGTTTTCAGGTACGGATTGTTTACTGGTTTTCGAACCCTGTTGTTGGCGAATTAATTATTCCGGAACAAACCCCCATTGCTTTGCCACAGGGCTGGGGCATTGTTGGATACCCACGAACCTCGAACGGACAAATTGATAGTATGCTAACAACCATTTTGCCCAATGTAACAATTATTAAAGACGACCAGGGCGATGTTTACTGGACACAATTCAACCTAAACCAAATTGATAGTCTGGAAACCGGCGAGGGCTACCAAATAAAAATGTCGCAAAGCGATACCCTTTATTATCCGGCAAATTAAAGGATTGATGATTTACGATTTATGATTTATGAATTTATATTAAGGATTCGTAACTTTATGATTTTTAAACTTTTTCATAATTCAACACACAAGAAGATTAATTATTTGTCTGTAATGCCAGACAAGATCTGTTAATTACAATTAATTACAGGCAATTACTATAAAATTACGCGAAGCAAATTACCCTTTACACCTCAATACAATTTTTACAACTTCGCCCCGTGTATTAAAACGGATTGGGATTCCCGAAACCCCGCAGCCTTCATTTGTATAGCCGGTAAGGCCATTCAATTTCCACAGGCCACGGTAGTATTTCCGGCCTTCGTACTGGTGGGTAATAAGCGGGATGCCTCCGGGCAAACATACCTGACCGCCGTGGGTATGCCCGCATAAATACAGCTTGTAATTGTTTGCAATAGCCACATCAACAAGTTCGCTGGTATGCACAAGGGCAATCTTGAAACCCTTACCGCTTTCTTCCATAGCATCAACTTCTCTGGTGGTAAAATATTTAAAAGGATCGTCGGTGCCGGTAAAAGTTATAAAACTCCCATTCCTTTCAATTTTAATACTTTCATCAACCAAAAACTTTAAACCTAATTCCTGCTGATGAAAAACCATCTGATATGTATCGTGATTTCCCAGCACGGCAAAAATCCCATGCCTGGTTTTTATTTTTTGGAAGATTGTTTTCAATGGTTCGAGTACTTGTTTGTAAGCACCCTGCGAATGAAAACGATAATCGCCGGAAATAACACAAATATCAAATTCTTCATCACCTATTGTTTCAACAATTGCCTGTGGTAGTTCATGCATCGAATCGATATGCAAATCGGAAAGGTGAAGGATGCTGAAACCATCAAAGTTTTTGGGTAAATTATCGAAGTTTATATTTATTTCCTTCTTTTTCAGGTTCAGGGCATTATGTCTTCCGTTTGCCAAAACGCCACTAATCCGCAGAAAAAATTTCGACCATCCCAGTATTTTTTCAAAAGTTGACCAATGACTACGACTTTTCTTCCCGCTTTTTTTATGCTTGTAATTATCAGTCTCAAGCACTGCCCGGGTCGAAGCCCATATCATTCTGCGTTGATCGAATTCGAATGCATCAATTTGCCTGTCCATGTATCGACATACGATAATTAGTAAAGAATGGTTTCTTATGAAACAATTTTTGATTATCAACATAAATCCGGGTGAAAAAGAAAAAGATAGCCACAGCCTGCCCCGACATTTTTCGGGGAATGCACAAATAAAAAAATGTGATATTTTTTATGCACACATAAGGCGTTGAATCTTTTCATACGCCAAAAAATAGGAGTTTTGGTGTAGGCACTATGTTAAACTAATACCAGAACCCTGAACTCACATTAATGCGCCTCCAACCAATTTTCGCCAACCCCGAAATCAATAACCAGGGGCACTTTCAGCGAAATGGCATTTTGCATTTCGTTAATTGCGAATTGAAAAACAGTTGACCAATTGAATACCTGTGCTTTAGTCTTTATTATTCAAAAATAAAATAATCTGAAAAAAATTATTGTATGAATTATAATAAAACTATCTTTGCCGCCTAAATTATAATTATAATAACAATGAAAAGAGGAACAGTAAAGTTTTTTAACGACGCTAAAGGATTTGGATTCATAACTGATGAAGAAACCAACAAAGAGTATTTTGTTCACGTATCTGGATTGATTGATGAAATCCGTGAAGGGGACAGTGTAGAATTTGAATTAAAAGAAGGTAAAAAAGGTTTAAATGCGGTAAATGTCAAAGTAATTTAATATTTATTATTTAACTTTTAAATTAAACGAAAAGCCTGTCATACCGACAGGCTTTTTTGTTTTGGAACTACTACGGATTCACAAATTAGCCAACTCAACTCACTTTTTATATTTAAAAGCATTGTAGGTTTTCTTTCCAAGATACCCTGCACCCATCAGTAAGAGAATGCCTACTCCACTGCCAATTGGTGCGCCTCCTCCAAGCGGATCGCCGGTACCCGTTGGATCACTACCGGGCGGAGGGGGATCTAATGCAAAGACCATCGACAAATTCAGTATTAGAAAAAAAGTTATTACGCAGCTTACTTTATGTATTGTATTTTTCATCATTCAATCATTTCTAATCAATAAATATCTTTTTGACCCCATAGTTTTT
>JAYENH010000484.1:0-11692 GCA_034721995.1 Bacteroidota bacterium | reverse complement strand
ACAAGAGTAACAAGCCTTTGTATCAAGGTGCAGTTTTTAAGGTTTTCTTATGGCTAAGTATTCAACAACCGGAAATCTATATCCAGTCTCAATCTATTTTCAAAATTTTAAACAAATCCTGCAAGTCATTAATTTTTTCGGAATGGGCAAGTTTTTCGTACGACACAATCAGGTTAAGGATAACACGTTGAACAATTTCGATGTTTCCACAAGGAACGTAAAATGACTTTTGCTTTTGTATTTTTTGCTGACGGACAAAATAATCGATTTCTTTACTCCCGAAAACAGCACCACGATTAAACGGGTTGATATAAAAAAGCACCGAATCGTTTTCGTCTTCCTCGAAAGTTTTTATACTGTTTACTTCATCTTTATATGCAAGGATAAAATTCTTAGGCAGGTTAACTCCATAGATAGGAATACCGATGCGTTGGGCAACAAGGATATACACAATAGCCACTGAAATAGGGTTTCCCTTTTTCAATTCGAGCACCTGATTGATGTATGAATTTTTGGGTGAATAATAATTCGAGATATTACCTGAAAATTTGTGTACTTCAAAAATTATATGGTTAAGTATTTTTACTGTTTCGAGTGCTGTTAAATTTGGTGCGAGTTCCAACCAAACATCTTGTTTTATTTTTTCAATAGCATTATCAACTTCATCAAGTTCGAGATCAGGAAATTGAGACCTGGCCAACCAAAATACTCCTTCTAACAAGTCTGAAGCACCACCGTTTACCCATTCCTGCAATTTCTCTTTTACCTGATTTTGTTGCACGGTATGTATCAGGTTTTCTACCCTTTCCTGAAGTAATTCGTTAAAATGTCCTTCCCAGCTTTTTTCAAGTTCAGGCACAATGTCAGTTCCGGCTTCAATTAAAAGTTTTTCGATTGTCTCGAAAATCATCCGATCGGGGTCGTCCAACAATTTTATCAACGATGCCATTTTTGCTTTTTCCACCAGGTTTTATATTTATTATTATTATTCTCCGCCCCTGAACTATTTAATATTGAATATTGATTCACATATAGAATCCAATAATTTAGCAATCCAACAATTTAACCTTCAACTATTTTCCAACAAGAACATCAAGTGTTCCCTTAATCATCTGCTCAACTGTTTTATTATAATTATTATCAAAAGTTTTTGTCGAGCGGTTTGCAATAACTGCGCATATTGTAATGGCCTCGTGTCCTAAATGTTTGGCCAATCCATATATTGCCGAGCTTTCCATTTCGAAATTTGTAATTACTCTTTCATCAAAAATAAAACTTTCTATTTTACTATTAATATTGGTATCGGCCAATGGAATACGTAAAACCCGCCCCTGTGGACCGTAAAATCCGGGAGCAGAAATGGTTATTCCCGGCAGGTAATGAGCTTTGAATTTTTTTAGCAATAAATCTGAAGCCTTTACAAAATAGGGCCGTGCAAGTTTTTTGTTCCATTGTGTGTGTTTTAAGAAAGCTTTTTCGATTTTCTGATTTGTGATTTTATCGCGATTTGCATAGAAATTAAGCAATCCATCAAATCCTATTGAAACTTCAGTTTTAATAATAGATCCAACAGAAATTCCGGGTTGAATAGCACCGGTTGTACCAAGCCTGATAAGTTCCAATTTTGTATGATTTGGCTTTATTTGTCGCATGGCAAAATCAATATTAACAAGTGCATCTAATTCGTTTACCACAATGTCGATATTATCGGTGCCGATTCCTGTTGATAAAACTGTTATTCGTTTTCCCTTGTATGTACCGGTACTTGCCACAAATTCCCGATGTTTGCTGTTAAATTCTATAGTATCGAAATATTTCGAAATCATACCAACGCGATCCTGATCGCCTACCAGTATAACTGTTTTGGCTACTTGTTCCGGTTTTAGGTTGATGTGATAAATCGAGCCATTTGAATTTATTATTAATTCTGATGATTGTATTTGTTCCATACCTTGTATAATGTTTATTTTTGACGAATATAATTAAAGGAATTCAAATAATGAAACCAAAGCAAAATAAAATACTTGTTCCGCTAAATTTTTCGGAGCAGTCGTTAATAGCACTCGAGCAAACTTACAGGCTTGCGTCATACTCGGGGGCTGAGATTATTGTTTTATATGTTAATAAGTTATCTTCGGGTATTTGGAGTATTTTCTCGAAAGACGAGCAAAATTCGTTTACGGAAAAAGTTAAAATCAAGCTTTTAAGGCTTGAAGAAGATTTATCGAAAAACAAAAATATTAGTCTTCGCCCAATTATAAAAAAAGGGAAAGTACACGAAGAAATATTAAAACTTGCAAAAGAAGAAAGTGTTGACCTTATTGTAATGGGTACCCGCGATTCGAAAAATATAAAAGAAAAGATTATTGGAAATACAACTTTCAAAATAGTTCGCGAAGCTAAATGTCCGGTAGTTTCAATAAAAGGCAAGCATCACAGAAATGTTTGCGACCACATTATCCTGCCTTTGGATTTAAGCAAAGAAACACGCGAAAAGGTTTCTTATGCAATTAAGTTTGGCCGTTTGTTTAAATCGACTATCCATGCTGTTTCGGTAATAACAACAAAAAATCCGGTACAAATCAGGAAATTAAATAGCCAGTTGCAACAGGTTGTTAAATTTATACAGCAGACGGGTTTGAAATGTACGGCAGAATTACTCGAAGTGAAAAACGAAAACGATAAAATAGCGAACGCCCTGATTGCCCATGCAAATCGAAAAAAAGGCGACATGATAATTATTATGACACAGCAGGAAAACGAAATAATGGAATATTTTGTAGGCTCAACGGCATCGGAAATAATTTTTCACTCAGATATTCCGATAATGTCGATTGTTCCTACATTTAAGCATTATTACAAAGTAGTAATTTAACAATATATTTTTTTGATAGTCGTTGAGGATATTGCAAATAAGAATAAGGAAATATCAGGTTCTTTAAAATTATCAATCTTGGAAATAATATGGTTATTAACACTTTAAAACACTACATAAGTCTATTTACTTTTCTTTTAGCATTTAGTGCTTCTGCTATTGCCCAAAACTACGATACGGGATATTTTTCGTTCGAGGAAGATAGCCTCGGTATTTTGTTCGACAGTATTAGCAAAACAGATAACGACGAAGTAAAAGTCAAATTAAATGAGCTTGCTCTGCAACTTATTGAAGATATGCTTTATGACGATCATTCGTTTAATTATTCTTATGACTCGTTGAAAAATATTGGAATACTAAAATCTGACGACGAACTTTTGAGGATATATACATGGAACATGTTGATGTCTGATTATAGCAATCAGTATTTTGGCTTTATTCAATATTTCAACAAGCATGACAAGGAATATACGATATTTCCACTAATCGATATGTCAGCCGAAATTGAAAACCCCGAGCGAGTTACATTAACCCACGATAAGTGGTATGGTGCATTGTATTACAGTATTATAGAAACAAAAGGCAAACGCCATAAATATTACACTCTGCTGGGATGGGATGGCAATAACGAACTTACATCAAAAAAAATAATTGATGTACTTTATTTTACCCAATCGGGAAAACCACGGTTCGGGACAAACATATTTTACATAACAAAAGGTGATGGCCGCAGGAGAATAAAACACAGACAAAACAGACAAAAGCGAATTATTTTTGAATTTTCGTCGAATGTAGTAATGGCTTTACGCTATGAAAAAAAAACAAAAATGATTGTATTCGATCATTTATCACCTTCCGAAAACCATCTACAAGGCAACTTCCAGTATTATGGGCCAGATTGGTCCTACGATGCCCTGAAGTTTCATAAAGGCAAATGGCAATATTATATTGATATCGATCCACGAAACCCAAAACCAAAATCTGACAAACCAAAATGGCATTATTTGAAATCGGAAGATGTTTTTTGATTTATAAAATTGATTAATAATGCAATCCCCACATAAAAGCTTTTTTTATGAAACATCCATGCTAAAGAATTTTATCACACAGGAGGATGATTAAAAAAATCTTTGCGACTTCGCGGCTTTGCGAGAAATATATTTTAAACACATGAAATATGGAATTTGACTTTATCACCAACATAGACATTTTTTCGTGGCAGGGAATTTTATTACTTATTGTAGCCGGTTTTTTTGTTGGGATAATTAATACCATTGCCGGAAGCGGTACAGTTATCACCTACTCACTTTTTATGCTGATGGGGCTACCGGCAGGTGCAGCAAACGGAACTATACGTTTGGGTGTAATAATGCAAACTCTGGCAGCATCGCTAAATTTCAAACGAAAAAAAATCCTCGAAATAAAAAATGGCTTGATAATAGCCGTTCCAACCATTGCAGGAACAATATTGGGGGCATTTATTGCCATTCAGATAAACGAAGATATTTTCGAAAAAATAATAGGTGGGGTAATGATAATTATGCTCGCACTTATTTTCTATAAACCCGAACGATGGATAAAAGGCAAAGAAAGTCTTCGTAAAAACAGGAAACCTTATTTGCAGGCAATAATCTTTTTTGCAATAGGCATTTATGGTGGTTTCATCCATATTGGAGTTGGCATATTTTTATTGGCCGGCCTTGTGTTGTTTGCCGGGTACGATTTGCTAAAAGCCAATGCACTGAAAGTTTTTATAGTTTTTTTATACAGCCCTTTTGCTCTTGCAGTTTTTATTCTTAACGATCAGGTACACTACGGGATGGGGCTTGTTTCTGCCATCGGGAACCTGGCAGGTGGTTTAGTGGCATCTGGCTTTGCAATGGAGTGGGGCGCAAAATTTATTCGTTGGTTTTTAATTATTGTGATAATTTTGTTCGCTGCAAAACTAATGGGGCTTTTTGAACTGATATAAATATTATTCATAATGAAACATCCATGCTAAAGAATTTTAACACACAGGAGGATGATTAAAAAAATCTTTGCGACTTCGCGGCTTTGCGAGAAATATATTTTAAACAGATGAAATTGAATACTGTAAACCAATCGGTACAAGAGTTTAAGCTAAAAGCGATGAAACCAACCCGCTTCGGTTTTGGCGAAGGACTGCGCGATTTGGGTAAGAAACACACCGAAATTATTGCCATCGGGGCAGATATTAGTTCTTCGGTAAGCATGAATTATTTCAAAGATGAATTCCCGGAGCGATTTTTCTCTTTTGGCATTGCCGAACAAAATATAATCGGCGTTGCAGCAGGTCTGGCTCTATCGGGAAAAGTTCCCTTTTTCGCAACTTATGGGGTTTTTGCCGCTTTGCGAACCACCGATCAAATTAGGATTTTACTTTGCTATAACAATGTTAACGTAAAAATTGGCGGTGCCCATGCAGGTATTTCTGTAGGCCCCGACGGTGCAACTCATCAGGCATTAGAGGATATTGCCGTAATGCGTGTTTTGCCTAATATGACTGTTCTCTCGCCATGCGACGCAACACAAACCCGTTTGGCTGCAATTGCCGCTTACGAGCAGGTCGATGGCCCGGTATATATCCGTTTTGGACGCGAGGCAGTTCCCGATTTTACTCCTGTTGATTTAGGTTTTGAAGTAGGGAAGGGGCAGGTTTTCAGAAAAGGAAATGATTGTACTATTATTGCCACCGGCCATCTTACGTGGGAAGCAATGAAAGCAGCCAAAGAATTAGAAAAAGATGGTATTTCAGTAATGATAGTAAACCTGCATACAATAAAACCCATCGACAGGGAACTGATAATTAAATGTGCCGGAAGTACCGGTGCAATTGTTACCGCCGAAGAACATCAGATTTATGGCGGAATGGGAAGTGCTGTTGCCGAGGTGTTGGCAAAATCGTATCCTGTACCAATCGAATTTATTGGCATGGACGATAGCTTTGGCGAATCGGGGCAACCCGGCGAGTTGATGGAAAAATATAAAATGACTGCCACACATATTGCGGTAGCATGCAATAAAGTTATTAAACGAAAATCAGACTTCAAATTAAAAATATGAGCGATTCGATAAAACACGAATGTGGCATTGCCATGATCAGGTTGTTGAAACCACTTGAATATTATCAGTATAAATATGGTAGTTGGATGTACGGCCTTAACAAACTGTATTTATTGATGGAAAAACAGCACAACCGGGGCCAGGATGGTGCCGGTGTTGTAAACATCAAACTCGATCTGAAACCAGGAAAAGAGTATATTAACCTTGAACGTTCTAACGATACCGAACCAATTCGCCATGTTTTTGATATTATCAGGAACAATTTTCAGAAGGTTAAAGGAGACAAGCCCGATTTGTTAAATGATACAGTTTGGGTAAAAGAAAATTTACCTTTTTCGGGCGAATTATTTATGGGGCATGTGCGCTATGGTACTTTCGGAAAAAACCGTATACAAAATATCCATCCTGTAATCCGCTCCAACAATTGGAAATCAAGGAGTCTTGCTTTAGCCGGAAATTTCAACCTTACAAATGTCGATGAACTTTTCGACCATCTGCTCGATTTGGGCCAGCATCCAAGCGATTACACCGATACTGTTACCATACTCGAAAAAGTCGGTCATTTTTTAGATGTTCAAAATCAGGAGCTTTTTAATAAGTTTAAAGCCGAGGGGAATAAGAAAAAAGAAATATCTCCCCTTATTGCTGAACAGTTAAACATTGGCAATATACTTAGCGAAGCAAGTAAAAACTGGGATGGAGGATACGTTATGGGTGGCGTTCTCGGACATGGCGATGCTTTTGTAACGCGCGACCCCTGGGGCATTCGTCCTGCATTTTATTATTACGACGACGAAGTTGCTGTTGTTGCTTCCGAGCGTCCGGTTATTCAAACAGTTTTTAATTTGGATATTGATGAAATAAAAGAATTGGAACCCGGCCATGCTCTTATTGTTAAAACAGATGGCCGTATCAGGCTGAAAAAAGTTCGCGAGCCAAAAAAGAAAAGCCCTTGTTCATTCGAACGTATTTATTTTTCGCGTGGCTCCGACCGTGATATTTATCGGGAAAGGAAAAAGCTTGGCGAGTTGTTGGTTCCTGAATTATTAAAAGCTGTTGATTATGATTTCGATAATACAGTTTTCTCTTTTATTCCAAATACTTCGGAAACAGCTTTTTACGGAATGGTGAAAGGAATAGAGACCTCAATGCTGAATTCTCAAAAGAAAAAAATTGCCACACTTGGCAAAAATGTTTCAATTCAGGAATTGGAAACCCTTGCATGCCTCAGGCCAAGAATTGAAAAAATAGCTATCAAAGATGTAAAATTACGAACCTTCATTAGCAAGGACGAAGACCGTGACGACCTCGTTGGCCATGTTTACGATATCACTTATGGCACTATTAACAGAGGAAAAGACAATCTTGTTATTATCGACGACTCCATTGTTCGTGGTACTACATTGCGGCAGAGTATTTTAAGTATCCTCGACCGTTTAGGCCCTAAAAAAATAGTAGTAGTTTCTTCTGCCCCGCAAATTCGTTACCCGGATTGTTACGGAATAGACATGGCCAAACTTGGCGATTTTGTTGCTTTCGAGGCAACTATTAAACTATTGAAAGATACAGGGCAGGGAAATATTATCAACGAAGTTTATAAACTATCAAAAGAACAACAGCATTTGCCAAAAGAGGAAATTGTAAACCACGTTAAAAAGATTTACGCGCCATTCACGCCAAAGCAAATAAGTAAAAAAATAGCAGAAATATTGCGACCCGATAATATTTCGGCAGAAGTAGAAATTGTGTATCAGGGTATCGACAACCTGCACATTGCTATTCCCAACCACCAGGGCGATTGGTATTTTACAGGCAACTATCCCACACCGGGCGGCAACAAAGTAGTCAACACTTCATTCATCAATTTTATCGAGAAGAAAGAAGGTAGGGCGTATTAAGTGGTATGAACTAACCACGAATGTTAAATGACAATCTTTTCATGCAAGCAGTTTAAATCCTCGCAAAAGGTGGGGGGCTTGCTGTGATGCTAAAATTGATAAATTATATTTATATAACTTTTTTTCCTGCTAAACGAAACCTTTTTACAAATTTATCGAACACCCTTTGCGTATAACAAAGTGAAGACTAAAGGGTATTTTTAGTTTAAAGCTAACATTAATATCCTTATAAATTTGCTTAAAAAGACAGACATCTATGAAAATAGGAATTGAAGGCCAACGATTGTTCCGTGAGAAAAAACACGGAATGGACATGGTCGCACTCGAACTGGTTCGCGAACTTCAGAAAATCGACAAGAAAAACCAATACTTCATTTATGTAAAACCCGATGTGGATTCGGCGTGTTTGCAATCGACCGATAATTTTAAGATTGTGGAATTAGAAGGAGGTTCGTATCCGCAGTGGGAACAAAAAGCACTTCCTCGCCAGGCAAAAACAGATGGCTGCGATGTATTGCATTGCACCAGCAATACGGCTCCCATAAAACCAGGTATGCCGCTTATTGTAACCCTCCATGATATTATTTACATGGAAAAAAGCTATTTTGGGATTCTGACCGACAAAGGCACTACATACCAAAAGTTTGGAAATGTGTACCGACGATGGTACGTACCCAAAATTGTAAAAAACAGCGATATTCTTATTACGGTGTCTAATTTCGAAAAGAAAAGAATTTCCGATTTCTTTGGAATAAAAAATAATAAGCTTCATGCTGTGTACAATGGCGTTAGTGAGCATTTTAAAAATATTACCGATAAAATTGAACTTGAAAGGGTAAAGAACATATACAAGTTGCCGGAAAAATATTTCTTTTTTCTCGGAAATACCGACCCGAAAAAGAATACCAAAGGAACATTAAAAGCTTTTTCCGATTTCAGAAGGCAATCTTCGGATGATTATAAACTCGTAATGCTTGATTATGACGAAGTAGAATTAGTGAAACTACTTGATGAAATTGGGGACAGGCCCTTGCGCAAGCATATTATCCTAACAGGCTATGTTGTGAACACCGATTTGCCTGCGATTTACAGTATGTGTAATATTTTTCTGTACCCGTCGCTACGGGAGAGCTTTGGAATTCCAATGCTCGAAGCTATGCGCTGTGCCGTTCCGGTAATCACTTCTAACACCTCATCAATGCCCGAAGTGTCGGGCGATGGTGCATATATTATCGACCCCTTTAAACCAGAAGAAATTACCCGTGCAATTTTAAAAATCCAGGGCGATGACCAACTAAGGCAATCGCTTATAGAAAAAGGATTAAAAAGGTCGGAATATTTTTCGTGGAAAAATATGGCAAAGAATGTGCTTGAATTATACGAAAGTTTTGCATAACTAAATAATGATGATATGATTAAAAACAGAGATATTATTGTTACAGGAATACAACCCTGGGATATTGATATAGGAAGTAATTGTAAAAATATTGCCGAGGAATTCTCGAAGCACAACAGAGTTTTATATGTTAATGCGCCCCTTGACAGTATATCGGCTGTGAAAGAAAAGGACAGCCCCAAAATTCAGAAAAGAAAAAGGATAATTGCCGGCAAAGAGGATGGTTTGGTAGAGATAAAGAAAAATATGTGGAACCTTTTTCCTGCAACAAAAATTAAATCAATTAATTGGATTAAGTCGGTTCCGTTGTTCGATTTCTTCAACAAAAAAAATAACAAGAAATTTGCTGCCGAAATCCAGAAAGCCATCGATCGACTGGGTTTTAAAAATGTTATCCTGTTTACCGATAGCGATATGTTCCGTAGCTTGTATTTAAAGGAATATCTCGAACCCGAAATGTGGATTTATTACATCCGCGACAACCTTATTACTCAGGATTATTTCAAAAAACATGGCACACGTACCGAGGCGCAATTAATTGCGAAGGCAGATTTTGTGGCTTCCAATTCGGGCTATCTTGCCGATTATGCCCGCAAGTTTAACCCAAATGCTTTTATGGTAGGGCAGGGCTGCGACCTTAGCATGTTTAGCGATAACGATGGAAAAATTGAAATACCCGATGATATTCAGAAAATTGGCAAGCCCATAATTGGTTACATAGGCTATTTAACTGCTATGCGCCTCGATATCGAAGTTTTGGAGCATATTGCAAAAAGCCACCCTGAATGGAATGTTGTTTTGATTGGCCCCGAAGACGATGTCTTTAAAAACAGCAATTTGCACAATATTAAAAATGTTATTTTCTTCGGATTTCGCCAGCTGGAGCAACTGCCGGGTTATATAAAAGGTTTCGATATTGCGCTCAACCCCCAAGCCATAAATGAGCTTACAATTGGCAATTATCCCCGAAAAATTGACGAGTACCTTGCAATGGGAAAACCCACAATGGGTACAAAAACCGACTTCATGAATTATTTTGCCGAACATTGCTATCTGCCTGCAAACAAAGAGGAATATGTGGAAATGATCGAAAAAGCCCTGAAAGAAAACAACCAGGAACTGGAAAAATCGAGGAAAGCTTTTGCCAACCAGCACACCTGGGAAAATAATGTAAAAAACATTTACGATTTAATCGAACGATTTTCAAAATAAATAGATATGTTGACTCTAAAAATAATCTTTTGGCTGTTTGTATTCATAATATTTTATGCCTACATAGGATATGGCATCCTTCTGTATATAATTGTAAAACTTCGTCGTATGTTAGGTATTTACAAACCTTACACCGAAAATGCAGATTACGAGCCGGATGTAACATTATTTGTGGCTGCATATAACGAAAAGGATTATGTAGCTGCAAAAGTGAGAAACTCTTTCGATCTGAATTACCCAAAAGAAAAAGTACAACATGTTTGGGTAACCGATGGATCGGATGATGGAACACCTGACATACTGCGTAAATACGAAAGACTTAAGGTTTATCATAAACCCGAAAGAGGAGGGAAGATTGGCGCAATGAACCGGGGCATGGAATTCGTAAAAACGCCAATTGTAATTTTTTCTGATGGAAATACAAATTTGGGCAAAGATTCGATCCGTGAAATTGTGAAGCTTTTTAGGAATCCAAAAGTCGGTTGCGTTTCGGGCGAAAAGCGTATCTATCAGAAAGATAGCGATGCAGCTGCCGGGGCAGGAGAGGGACTTTACTGGAAATACGAATCGACACTTAAAAAATGGGATGCAGAACTTTATTCGGTTGTTGGAGCAGCAGGCGAATTGTTTGCCATTCGGACAGAATTATTTCAACATGTTGAAAAAGATACTTTATTAGATGATTTTATTATATCGTTGCGAGTTGCAAAAAAAGGATATACCATACAATATAACCCAAATGCCTATGCAATAGAAACTGCATCGGCAAATGTTAAGGAAGAGCTAAAGCGGAAAATCCGGATTTCGGCGGGAGGTATTCAATCAATTATTCGATTAAAAGAATTGCTGAATCCTTTCAAATATGGTGTGCTCAGTTTTCAATATATCTCGCACCGGGTTTTACGCTGGACTCTTGCACCTATTGGTTTGCTTTTGATGATTCCCATTAACCTTATTCTTGGTATGAATTCGCCCGGTGGGATTTTCGGCAGCGGATTATATCCTGTAATTTTCTGGCTACAGATGCTATTTTATGCAGCCGCATTACTTGGTTGGTTTCTCGAAAACCGCAGTATTAAAGTCAAAGTGCTTTTTGTTCCGTATTATTTCTTTATTATGAATTTATCTGTTTTTCTCGGATTTCGGCGCTATCTAAAAGGCAAGCAATCGGTAAACTGGGAAAGGGCGAAACGGGGGTAGCATATAATTAATATAGAATATTCACAT
>JAYENH010000483.1:0-2747 GCA_034721995.1 Bacteroidota bacterium | reverse complement strand
CAATCGAAGACATCTGGACTTCAAATTACTCAAAGCGAATGCCCGGCAACCACATCAGGTTTCCTATTTTTAATTTCGAAGGAGATGTTTTTAATGTGGGCTATATTGGAAAATGGGGCAAGGATTGTCCGTGTAACGATGAGAAACTGAACAACAAGAAAGACAGCATAATCGACAAGAAAGAAAAACTACATTTCATTTTTGTAATTAAATCACCTATTGCCCCCGGTATAGGATCATAGTAATTCTTCATCGATTTGGTACCATCAATAACAAAAATGAAATGTAGTTTTTCTTTCTTGTCGATTATGCTGTCTTTCTTTTGATTGAGTTTTTCGTCGTTACACGGACAATCCTTGCCCCATTTTCCAATATAGCCCACATTAAAAACATCTCCTTCGAATTCAAAAATAGGAAACCTGATGTGGTTGCCGGGCATTCGCTTTGAGTAATTTGAAGTCCAGATGTCTTCGATTGTGGTATCATTAATCGAATTTATATAATCGTAAGAATGGGCCTGCTCGCGAAATATTGCGGCTTCAACAGCTTTTTGTTTTCTTTCGTTGATTGCTGCTGTTGCCGGATTTGGCTCAAGGCATTGCCTGTGGTCCCAAAACGAAACTTTGGAAAATGGCAGCCAACCCGGCACAGTTTTTCTAATAGCCCCCGACTCGCCACTAAGGCGTGTGCCATTTCCAAGCAATACACTTTGGTTTAATGGATCGATTTTAAAAACATAAAATATTTCGAAAATGGCAGGTTTTGAGTGCCCTTTAGTTTTAAGCAATGGGTCGTTGTAAAATATGTTTTTTTGATTGTTGGAACCTGCTTCAATGTTTGCTTCGCTTACAACAATCATTGCTTTGCGGGCTATTTGTGAGGTCAGGTCTTTTTCGAGCGATTTGTCCCACAAAAGCATATTATCGGCTTTTACCCATCCAATATCCTGTGCCGATTTATCGAAATAAGGCCATTGCGACGATTCAACCTTAGCTAAATGCAACCAACCCTTTTTGTATTCGGCAACAACAAAATTTTGCATGAAACTCAAGTATTGGATAACATTGCCATTTGGCTTGTCATAAACCGGATTGCTTTCCCGATCGCTAAAAACCCGCCACCATTCGCTGGCTTTATCGAAAAAACTAAGGTTATATTCTTGTTCGGTTGGATGGTCAAACATTTTTGGTTTGCCAATTGCCTTTTTTGGTAAATCGCCCTGAGCTGTGAGCTGTAAGCAAAAAGAAAAAACAATAATTATGCTTATGTTGATTTTTGTTCGCATTTCTCTTTAAATAAAGGTGTAAAAATCAATTTTGTAATCACCGGTTTGTACTGGTATTTTTTTTCGGGAGCTTTTCTCTAAATAAAAAGTGAAAGAAATATTTTCCTTGTTTTCCAAAAAATCGAATTCGTTTACTTTTACAAAACGCTCAATTAAAAAAGTGGTACATTCATTTAAGTATTTTTCATCGATAAAATAATTAAACGATGCACCTGCAAATTGCATTTGAAGTGGATTGTTTGAATTGCTAGTAAAAACTATATCCGATTTGTTTAAATATTCAATAATTTTATTGAAATCGTTTTTAACACTTGGTGCATAAGGATTAATACTATTAAGTTCGCTTACAATCTTTTCGGTACTGCCGGTTTCGGAGTAAAACGAGGAGTTCTCCCCATTGCTGATAAATAACAAAAACTCATCGGTTTCGCCTGAAAGCTTTGTTAGAGAATCGGTAAGGGCATTTATTACATAAGCTTTATTTGAAAGATCGGAAAAGCAAACGTAAAAAAAGTGGAATTTTTTTTTCACTCCTTCTTTATTATTATTTGCCCTCGACAAAGGGATTAGTGTTGCTATCAACAGAAAAAAAACAAATATCTTTTTCATGGCTATTTGGGTATTTCGTTTACTGAATAAGTTTTAATATCATTATTGTCATCAAAGGTAATTGCGGTAATTTCAACAGCTTTGATAATATCGTTCTGATATTTTAATCTCGAAAGATACAAGTCGATTGTCATTTTGCTTTGCTCATCCGATAAGTCGATCATACTTGAGTTTACCGATGTGTTTTCGTCGGCAAACCAACGCTGTATCTTAACTCTTGCCTCATAATCGAAACCTCCGCTAATGTATTTATTAATACGATCTTCAAATATCTTATTCGATATTTTAGGGGCAGGGGCTTTGTATTTGGCTACGTAAATTTTGTTGGGGATATCTAAATAATTCTCTTTCAGTTTGCTTTCGACCCTTATTTTATATCCTCCCGGTGCCAATGCTTTTATTGTGAAAACATTTGCATCGATACCCGATTTTACTGATTTCCCATTTAAATAGATATTATATGGAGGGCATCCACCTTTCATTTTAACTTTTATCCTTCCATCTGCTGCATCGGCAGCGGTTTCCCTGTAGCCTGTTGCCTTTGCTTTGACTTTGTTTTCTAAGCATGGGTCTTTTTCAACCACTTTTTTAAAGGAGCATGGCACAGTAAGTGTTTCCGTAAGAAGGTTTTCCCCATCGCTTACCTGAAGATAATAATCACCTTCTCTTTCGATAGGAATAGATAATTCGCCCGATTCCGAGGGGAAAAAGTTTTTTCCATTGTCGATAGAATACTCATAAATTCCTGTGCCACCTTTAACTTTGGCTTTTATCACCATTTCATCACAATCCGGAGCGGGCATCTTGTCCCATTGCAGTTCCGATGGTTTTAAAAATATTCGTGCCAGGATAA
>JAYENH010000482.1:0-2749 GCA_034721995.1 Bacteroidota bacterium | reverse complement strand
CATTGCCCAGAAAATAGCTATAATACAGAGGAACAAAACAAATTTCCTGTCATTAAAAACCGTTGCTATTTGTTTAAAAACAGTAGACAGTGCATCTTTTAAGTTTCCGGATTTGACAAGCCTGTCGGGTTCTTTATAAAATAAAATCAAAATAAAGTTGCAGGCTATCAAGGCTGCCGCGACATAAAATATTAAATCGGACGATTGTTTTTTGGCAACAAGGGTGCTGAGAGGCCCCAGGAAAGAGCCAATGTTTACCATCATATAAAAAATGCCAAAACCGATTGAGGCTGTTTTGTTGTTAGTGGTCTTTGCCACGGTAGCACTGATTATTGGCTTAAACAAAGCACCTCCAATGGCCAAATAGATAAACATTGCAAACACAGCCTGGTAGGTGCTGAAATGAGGGAATAAAATGAAACCGGAAATATAAATCACAAACGAAAGGATCAATACTTTTTTGTAACCATAGTAATCGGCAATGGCTCCTGTAATAACCGGTAGAAAATACAAAATGCCGGTGCCCACGCCCATTATCAAACTTTTCTGATTTTGGCTGAATTCCAGTCCGCCGTCTTCCAACGATCCGGTAAGGTAATTTGCAAAAAGCATATAAAAGCCATACCATGCCCAGCGCTCAAATAGTTCGATACTGTTGGCTACCCAAAAGGTACGGGAATATTGCCTGATTGTAGATATAAGTTTGCCCATATTTTTTTGATTTATCCGGCCAAACTACAAAAAATACTGTCCGGGCAATAATTTTTCTTTTTTAAATCTCTCTATAAGGATTCCATCAATATCTCTTGTGTTTTGTTCCCTGCACTGCTTACTTGTCTATTCAAGTAAAATCACAAAGTGGTTTTGCAATTGAAATACTAATTTTACAATCCTGAAAGGGCGATACCAACACAATGTAAACATGCCGGGCTTTCACCTGTCTCGCATAAGGCGATGAGCCCTTTAAGCCCTCGTATGTTTGCCAGAATGATTTTTAATAATTTTCAAGCATATAAGAAATATAAGGACATGTAAGAAAAACTATGTTTTTCATATCCTTATTTTTTTCGTTAATAAAGCATAAAAGGATAATGTTGTTGTGAAGTTTAAGTTGAATTATCGCAACAAAGTAACGTTCCCTTTTTTCTCGAAAAAGATGCTGTTCCAACAAGTGGCTTTTAAATAGAAAACATACACGCCATTGGGCATTTCTTTGCCTTTGTAACTTCCATCCCAACCCTGCAAAATGTTGGTTGTTTCGAAAAGTTTTTCGCCCCAGCGGTTGTAAACGGCAAAATAAATATCGTTGGTCATTCTGCTTTGCACAAAAAGAATGTCGTTTTTCGAATCGTTATTTGGCGAAAAGGCATTGGGCACAAACACATAATCCTCGTTGCAGTAAACATCTTCAACAAAAATATAAATGCTGTCTTTTCTCCAACAACCAAATTCATCGGAAACAGTAACATAATAAAAACCACTTTCCTCAGGAGTTGCAAGGATATTTGGTTTAGCAGGATTATCCATAGCTTGTGCCGAATTCCAATGGTAATCTAACAAAGTCGATGTTTGTGTTTGTATCAGTACCGATTGGGTTTGAAAAATAGTGTCGGCAGTTTCAAGAATTATTTCATTGGTAGAAATTGAAAAAGGTGAAATTGAAACCAAAATAACATCGCTATCCTCACATCCGGGTAAATTGTAGTTTATTGCCTGAACAGTAAATTCTGTAGTTTCTTCGATATAAATAACAGGACTTGCCGTATTTGCCCCTTCAAGTATTACATCCTGTGGTGTCCATATATAATTGATAGTTTGCCCGGGATATTCACTAATTGCGTTCAATTCTACCCTGTCTCCATAGCAAATAGTAAAATCGTTTTGTGCGTTGACCGAAACATTATAAACTATAAATTGAACCGAATCTTCGACAAAACAATACTGATTTGCTGCCTGGCAATAATAAAATGTGCTTGAATTAGGTTGCACATAAAACGAAGAAGGTAAATTATTTAATGTATCAGTATATCCAGAATTCGACGACCAAATAATATCGGCAAGACCCAACTGTAATTCGGCAGATAACAACATGGAATCGATATCGCAAATTTCCTGAACTCCCGGTACTTGCAATTCTAAAAAATGCTGATATAATTTCTGATAATATGTAGTAGTACAAAAACCTTTTGTAATTTCAACACGAAAAACCGTATCAGACTGAATTGTTGGTACAGGGTTTCCAACGGTTGGGTCAAGCAGCAGATTTGCCGGCGACCAGCTAAAACTTAAATCAGGGTCGGAAGTTAAATCTGCCCTGCCCATGTGTATAGTATCATCATTGCAGCGATGCACATCGGGGAGATAATCGGGCGATTCGAATTCAAATTTAAAAACAGCATTGTTACAATTGGATGACTGGTTTTGTGTTGACCATGCTCCCGGATTAGGCATAACAGGAAACTTCTGGCAACCCCCACAACTGGCACAGGCAGCCTGATAAATGTAGCCTCTTTTGTCGAACCGGCTGGTACCCCCGTCCACATGATCGCGACCACTATGTTCGCAAGCGGAATAATGCTTTTCGCCAAAAAAAGTGGCATACTCCAAACAGGAAGCATCATCAGACATAACCATAACATAAAAATCCTGTCCATCGCTTTCGGGTTGAAAAGCAGTTGGGGTGGTTTCCATGTTTTTAATCCCGGTAAAATAACTCCACAGCGAACCACTGAACCATTCCCTTCCCCAG
>JAYENH010000481.1:0-2753 GCA_034721995.1 Bacteroidota bacterium | reverse complement strand
TTATAAACTTTGTGACTTTTTGAAACCCACCCTGAAACTTTTTGGCTACCTGAAATATTTTGAGACATGCTAATGTCAAAATATTTTTGCCGTGCAATTCATCATTATGCTTGTATGGAAAAGAAAGCGAAAAATACTGCTAAAAAAAAGAAGCCTAAGAAATCGGAAAAAGATTCTATTGCAGAACTCAAAAATAAGATAAAGCATCAAAAAGATGCACTAAATAAAATCATTAAAACTTATTCGAAATGAAAAAATTTACTTTATTATTTGCGTTGATTTTAGCGGCACAGGCACTGTTTTCACAACCTGTGTTGACCAACAGCCTTAATTTTGATATAGGCGATACTTACCGGTATGATGGGTACTCGGATGTGCCGAATATTGATCCCGGTTCAGGAGGGGCCAATCTGACATGGGATTTTGCCACTATATCGGGAGGTACATATTATGCGGGCAATAATTCTATTTGTGTCGATCCGTCAACATCGGCATTTGGCGACTCAATAGGAGCAGCCAACGCCAATATTTGCATCAGGAATATGGATGACCCGAATTTTGGCCCCTATCAATATTATGAATGTAACAACACATCGCAGAACCTGATTGCGTTGGGGTTTCTTGCATCAGGAAACACAAGTTTTGGTACTTATTCCGACATACTCACCGCACATAAATTCCCCTTTACTTATGGTGATAGTTTTGATGACACCTGGGAATTTCTGAGTTATCATATAGACTTTGGATATTACTATATGCGCGACTCATCAGAAGTAACGGTCGAAGCCGATGCTTACGGTACAATTACAACACCTGCCGGGGAGTATCAAAATACATTGCGGATAAAAAGAACAACAATAGATCATTCCTGGATGTATTATACCGGATTGGGATTGTTCCCTATTGGCACATATACTGATATTCAATACGAATGGTATGCACCAAACATTAAAGTCCCTGTAATGATTATTCAAGAACTGGATTGGATTCCTGACCCTTTTAGCGTAAGATATCTTGCTGAACATAATTTCACGGGAATCGAAGACCTGGCAGATTGTCATCTCGAAATATTTCCAAACCCTGCAACCGACAGGGTAAATATTAAAACAGACAAAAGGTTTAATAGCATCAACATTTATTCATTAGATGGCCGGCAAATGGATGTGGCCACTTTGCAAACAAACCGGGCACATCAGCAAACAATAGATTTATGCAAATATGCAAAAGGGGTTTATCTATTGGAGATTGGATTTAACGATGGCAGTGTTGTGAGAGAAAAAATCATTGTCGATTGATTTTGACATTGACATTGATTATTGATTAATGATTAATGATTAATGTTTAATGACGATTGATTATTGATTGATGAACTGAAGATACTGAACTACTTATAACTAAACAAAAAAATTATATCAATGAAAAATATTACAAGAATTTCCTTGCTGTTGCTTTTCTCATTTTTCGCCATTGTTGCATGTGAAATTGATAAAGATGAAGATGAGAATGAAGTAATCGACAACTCTCTTATTATTGCCGAAGCAACAACAGCAAAATACGTAATCGTATCTCCCTCAACTGGCGAAATACGTGCCGAAGTGCTACCTGATGTCATAGGGATCAATCAGCTGGCTCTTGGCTTTCAAAGCGAAAAAGCTATTGTTACCAGTAAAGGGCCATCCGGAACTTTTATCAAGGTAATCTACACCTGCGACCGCGAAACCGGCGAAAATCTTTTTCAGGTAACAAGCGAGCAAGACTGGGATGTAATGTTTGTGGACGTTTCGCCTGTGGGGCCTCAAATTGTATTTAGCGCACAAAATGCGGACCTGCTCTCCGACGACAATATTCACATAATAAACGAAGATGGCACAGGATATGAACGGTTGTCATCGCCCGATGAGATTGTCGATTGCATGGGTATTTCAACCAAGATATGGTCGGCTTACGACCCGGCCTGGTCGCCCGATGGGTCACAAATAGCTTTCGACTGCCATTTGCGGGAAGTTGTTGAAAACTACCCGCATAATTCAATAACCATTATGGATGCCGATGGCGGGAACAAACAGGTGGTTTATGACAAGCCCGTGGAAGAAGAAGGCTACATAGATATTTGCTGGACACAGGATGGCCAATTTCTTATTTTTCTGGCAAACGACGGGACATCTCAAAAAAAGGTCAAAGTTGTAAATATCAACAGTAAAGTTGTTGTTGATATCACAAATAATTTGACCGTAGATGGATTGTACCCGACAAACCTGTGGACATCGCCCGACGAAAACAAAATCATCTTTAATAAATATGAGCCGGGCGGAGGGGATCTTTATGTAATTGATTTTATTGTTACTGAAGATAACGAATTCCAAATCGACGGCAGCTACCGAATGTTTGTGGCATACAATGACAACAACTTGCATTTAGGCGCTCCCGACTGGCAGTGGTGGGATGGAAACGAATAAAGCAACCTCTAATAATCCAAATATCTGCGTTACTTAAAAATTTTCAAGACACTCATTTACAATTAGTAAAATCGAGCCTTGAAAAATTTGAAAGCCTTGATCTTTGAATTTTTAGAGACTGCCATAAGTAAAAATAAAATCAATTTTAAAAGGAGGTAAAATGAGACACAAGTTATTAAAATTAAGTGCCACACTTTTGTTAGTATTTGTACTTACAGGCTTGCAGGCACAAACAATGTACGTTATGGAAAAAAGCGGGGCACAAACCGCCTACACCATAAACGACATAGCGAAAAT
>JAYENH010000480.1:0-2759 GCA_034721995.1 Bacteroidota bacterium | reverse complement strand
TTTATATCGGTAGTTTCTATCAGTTTCCAATTTTAGGAACTGCCTGCTCGAACCCGGAGTTAAAAGCATTGATCCTTTTCGGACTTTTGCTTCTCTCTCTTGTTTTAATCATTAAAACATTAAAAGAATAATTCTAACTAAAAACATAAGGAATAAAAATGACATGTCCTTCGTGTAATTACCAAGGTCTTGATCCGAATGCTACCTTCTGTGATCAATGCGGATGGAACTTTGAATCAGACGAAAACCAACAACAACCTATTTTAGGTTCGGTTGTCAGACCGGAACAAACCGGCTCAGCTGTAATTGGGATCACAGTAGATCGCACCGATTCGACTAAACGCTTCCAAGAAGGTTGTGAGAAAGTTATTGAAGGGATTTTCAATGGTTTCAAAAGTAATAATATATCACCTTCAATTTTTCTTTTTAGCCATGGAGATCTCGATGAAGGTCAGGATACAATTATGCATACTGCCAACGGATCCCCGGAGCAAGCAATTTTAGATTTTAACTCGATCCAATTTGGTGGCGGCGGTCTTCCTAAAGAAAATCACTTAGATGCCATCGAACATTTAAAAAACAATGTCCGCTGGAATCCCCTTGCCCATAATGCCATTATTAGCATTATGAATGATGAATCGAAACCTTTAAAATCAGGAAAGGAATTAGAAAATCTCGGTCAGGAGCTTAAATCTCAAAACATAAAGTTGTTTTTGATTTGTGAGATTACTCCAATGCTATACAAACTGGCTAAATCAGCTGGTGGAATAATAGTCCCAATCACTAATTCCCCAGATCCAGCAGAAATTCAAATCATCGTTCAACAATTAACTGCATCAATTCAAGCCTCTTTAGGTTCAAGTGATACTGTTACTTTAACTGATGAAAACCCTAATAGTCTATAGAAAGGACTCTGAAATGGAAAAACAAAATTATCCTCAACCTATAATAGCTGGTTATAAAAGACCTCAATGGATCTGTAGTAATCAAAAACAACTTGTCTTTATTCTTGCTGATTGTTCCGGATCTATGGCAGGTGAAAAAATTGATCAATCATCGACTGCTATTGATGATTTGGTAATAAAATTAGCAGAACCTGAGAACAAAGATGCTTTTTATATCGTCATTATTGGATTCAATGATACAGCAAATGTAATCCAAGAAATAATAAAAGCTACTGAACTTGCCGGTAAAGTTCCTTCAATGGATGCTCGCGGATGTACAGATATGGCTTCTGCCTTAAGCTGTGCTAAATCTCAAATTGATTCTAATAAATTACCTCAACTTGAAAATGCTACATGGCTAAAACCTGTAATCATCTTCTTTTCAGATGGTAACCATAATTCAGGGAACGATCCAGTTATTGTAGCAGATGAGTTAAAAGAAAAAGCAACAATCGTAACTATTGCTTATGGAAGCGATGCTGATGAAGATCTTCTTATGAAATTAGCTACTTCTTCACAACATTACTTTCGCTGTAATAACGGTGTTGAGATAAGAGAATTCATGGCTGATATTTGTGATACACTAACAGACTCATTATTAGCCGGTGCAGATACTGCTGATGAAATTGCTAAAATGGACAGGTAACTAATTGTGAGGTAAACGGGGATACCATTTATCCCCGTTTACTGGTAATTATGGGATAGTACTGTTGTGCTATTAATTCCATTCAAATGAAGGATTTAAACATGAATAAAATAATGCTTTCCAAAATAATAATTATTTATTGCTCGCTTTGTATTGTAATTATTCCAGCACTTTATTACTCTAATCTCTCTCAGGAAAATAACTTTGAACAGAATGTCTCCAGTAAGTATTCAGCCCCCGTTAAGAACCAGGTTACGCAATCAAACTCACTTATTAGCGATCAAAATATAATAGTAATACCTATATATATAGGATTTTTCATTACTATTTTCTTAGTCGTAATAAATTACAAATACCTAAAACAAATTACAGATAAGATACAAAAATTGCATGAAAGGATAAGTAATCTCATGCTTGAATTACCATTTATGTACAACGAAGAGGAAAATGAATCAAAAGATAAAGGGGAAAAAGTGTCAGATTCAAACAAAGAACAAACAATAAACTCTGAAAATCAAATCAATGAACCTGTTAATTCAATATTTTCGACTGAAAAAGAGCACAGTTTTTGCCGCCCTATTCCAGAGATAATTCCGATACCGGATGAATTTATATCTGGACTTATTTCAAGGACAAATGAAATACCGGATATAATCCATAAACCACATATCTCATCAAAATCCTGGTCATCCTCTGCAAATACAATCAAGGGAAACGTTAGAAAAGAAAATCAGGATTATGCCATTTGTTTTAATATCAATGATTATCAGGTTAGCATCTTGGCGGATGGTGTTGGTGGTTTATCGGGTGGGAAAAGAGCAGCATTTAATGCCGTTCGAGCTTCAGCTATTTTATTAGTTCAATCACTTGGAAGAAATAATCAGTTTCTCACAAAAGGATTAGACACATTAGCACTCGATTGCATAAAAGCCGCTTCTTATCAATTAGCAATGGAAGGTGATAGGTATAATATTGGTCATAAAGGATTACGTACAACTTTAATTGTGATTATAGCAGGGAAAGACAGCATCGGATATGCGTACATCGGTGATGGCGGAGGGTGTCTTGTCTTAGAATCCAGTGAAATCATTCATTTTATTAAACCCCAGAAAGTAGAAGGTAAACCACTTAATTACTTATCTGCTTCACTAGGACCAACAATACACGGT
>JAYENH010000479.1:0-2759 GCA_034721995.1 Bacteroidota bacterium | reverse complement strand
GGTTCTATAGATGAAATAATAGGAACGGGAATATAAATAAGTCTTAAAAAAATATAAATATCAGACTAAAATCAAAAATATGAGATTAATCCCTTTTGGTTTTGACAAACATTTGTAATTTAGCTGCATTATTAAATTAATTATTTTTCAAAATTCAAATTATAGTATTATGAAAAGAATTGCAATTGTATTAATAGTTTTACTTTTTGTGTTGCCACAGATATTTGGTCAGGATAAAGGAAAAACTGTTGATAAGAAAAAACAAGCTGAAATTACATTTGAAAAAACAATCCATGATTTTGGGACTATACCTTATCGCGGAGATGGCAAGTGCGAATTTGTTTTTAAAAACACCGGGAAAAGCCCTCTTGTGCTTACCAATGTAAAATCGTCGTGCGGATGTACAGTTCCTACATGGCCCCGCGAGCCTATTGCAAAAAAGAAAGAAGGTACAATAAAAGTAAAATATGACACAAAGCGGCAGGGTAGGTTTACTAAAACAATTACTGTGTATTGCAATGCGAGCAATTCGCCGGTACGATTGACCGTTAGGGGCGAAGTAACAAAACCCACAGCCGAAGAAATGGATCAACTGAGAAAAGAGCGCGAAGAAAGAGCCGCAAAAAACAGGGCAAAATATAACCGGAAGAATACTGCAAAACATCGAAAATCGCCTATTGAAAAAGAAAAATCACTTCTTGAAAAAGAGAAATAAATAACTTTTAAAATAGAAACAGAAGGCGCGTTTCGTCGAGTCTTTCTTGTTATTATATAACCTAATCAATAAATAAAATGCCAAAAATATCGAACAAAGGACAAGCCATGCCGGCTTCGCCAATACGTAAATTAGTTCCCTTTGCCGAAGAAGCAAAACGTAAAAACCATAAGGTATACCATTTAAATATCGGGCAACCCGACATTCACACACCCGAAATTGCAATAAACGCCATTCGCAATATCGACTTAAAAGTTATTGAGTATAGCCATTCGGCAGGGATGGAAAGCTACCGCCGTAAGCTGGCAGGGTATTATCAGAATTTGGGTATCGACGTAGACCATAACGAAATTATTATTACAACAGGAGGCTCCGAAGCACTTTCGTTTGCTTTTAATTCCTGTCTCGATCCGGGCGACGAGGTTATTATTCCCGAACCATTTTATGCCAACTACAACAGTTTTGCAGTGGCCAGTGGAATTGTGGTCAAGCCAATTACTTCGACAATCGAAAACGGGTTCGCATTGCCCCCCATCGAAGAGTTTGAAAAACTTATTACATCAAAAACCAAAGGAATTGTAATTTGCAGCCCAAACAACCCAACCGGATATTTATACTCGGAAAGCGAAATAAGGCAATTAGGCGAGATAGTTAAAAAGCATGACCTTTTTCTTTTTTCTGATGAAGTTTACCGCGAGTTTTGCTACGATGGCGAAAAGCATTTTTCGGTAATGCACTTAGAGGGACTTGAAGAAAATGTTGTACTTACCGACTCGGTCTCGAAACGATATAGCGAATGTGGTGTGAGAATAGGTGCGATTATCTCGAAGAACAAAGAAGTAATGGCAACTGCGATGAAGTTTGCCCAGGCACGTTTAAGCCCACCAACACTTGGACAAGTCTGTGGCGAAGCATCACTTGACACACCTCAGGAATATTTCGATCAGGTATCGAAAGAATATGTAGCGAGGCGCGATTTTATGATCGATGCCCTTAATAAAATGGAGGGAGTTTTTACCCCTATGCCTAAGGGTGCATTCTATACAATTGCTAAACTTCCGGTTGATAGTGCCGAGAAGTTTTGTCAGTGGTTGCTTCAGGATTTTGAATATAAAAACCAAACTGTTATGATGGCACCGGCAGAAGGATTTTATGCCACTGCGGGACTTGGCCGCCAGGAAGTACGCATTGCTTATGTATTGAAAATTGATGATCTGAAAAATGCTATGGAAACATTGGATCACGCCCTGAAACAATATCCGGGAAGGGAAATTTAGGCAAGTATTACAAATTACACGCAAATACCACAAAAATATTCGCAAAAACCGCAAAGATTTCATTTTGTTTTCTTTGCGGTTTTTGCGTGTAACAACGAATTGTAAAAAACACAATATAAACTAACTGAGATTTCACTAAAATCGGCTAAATCTTATTGAAAAAAAGGCTTTTGAAATTCAAATATTTTTTGAAGAAAGCTTAATGTTTTATAATAAACTCCCGGCAAGGTGCTTTCCCTGTTGCCTGCAATATTTAGTATCACGATATTTTCATACTGCAACCAATTCTTGACCGAATCAATTTGAGAAGCAGAAAAATCAAAAATATCAAAAACAAAAAATTCTTTTAAATGAAGCTGGCAAAAATCAATACAAAGCTTTGTACCATTATCAATATTTGCGCTATTTGTAAATATTAGCGTTGCATCCGAGCCTATTACATTTTTTTCGGTGCGTACCGAATATTGTTTGCTGATGCACTCAATTAATGGATACATCTGGGGGATTGTCCCTGTTTCGTTAATCCTGCCTTTTGGACACCAGCCTCCAATGCTAATACCATTTCTTAATCCGAAATCAAGAGCAGCCATGTCGGCACCTGTTTGCCCGCCCGAAATAATTTTCTTTATATTAAACATACGGCATTTTTCATATAGCCACAAAAGGAGTTGACACTTTTTTCTCAGTGTAACTCTGTATTATTTCTCTGTGCAACTCTGTGGTTAAACTTCACATAACTATTAACCACAGAGTTGCACAGAGTTTTA
>JAYENH010000478.1:0-2772 GCA_034721995.1 Bacteroidota bacterium | reverse complement strand
TGGCTTTGTATATTATTTTCAAAATAATGAGATGATAATATTCGTAATCAGTAGCTTAATGATTTCTGTCAAATAATTGAATAACTAATCTGAGAATCTGTGGCTTTATAAAATTAATTTTTCTTTTTTTCATGCGTTTGCCCTGGGCCAATTGATATTCCTAAGGTGGGTTTTTCCTGCAATTCGTGGATAAGTGTTTGAAGTTCCTTTTTTAACGATGTAAATTTTTTCTTCAGACGTTTGGCCTGCCGTTCAAAAACATGTATCGTTTTAATTCTAAAGTTCATTAATAAAATCCTCAGCGTTTCTTGCTTGTATTTTACCTTCCTTTATTTGTTTCATTTCTTCAACAGCTTCAGCAAGCTCTGACATGAATAACTTCTTATTCCTTAACCGAACAAGTTCATTAAGATCTTTTTGTATTTGCTGCCAATCATGCATTGGTAGTTGAATTCCATGTTTACGACCTTTTTCGTCTATTAAATACTGTATATTTAACACATTCATTATTTCCTCTTAAAAACTAAAACGGCAGCTTTTCCAAATCCACATTTCCACCTGAAAGGATAATCCCGACTTTTCTGTTACTAAATATACCGGGGTTTTCGATAATGGCAGCCAACGGCACAGCAGCCGAAGGTTCTACAACTATTTTCATTCGTTCGTAAATCATTCGCATGGCTGCAATAATGGTGTCTTCTTCCACTGTTACAATATCATCCACATATTTTTGAATAATCTCGAAAGTGAGATCTCCCAACGAAGTAAGCAAGCCATCGGCAATGGTTTGCGGATTTATGCTTGGCACGAGCTTGCCAGATTTGAACGATCGAAACGCATCATCGGCACCGACTGGTTCGGCAGCAATAACTTTTATTTTTTTGTCGATTGATTTGCATGAAATAGCAGTTCCACTTAGAAGTCCTCCCCCGCCAACAGGTGCTATTATAATATCAGGCTTGGCTATGTCTTCTAATAATTCTTTGGCCGCTGTTGCCTGACCGCAAATAATCCTGTCTAAGTTGTACGGATGGATAAAAGTTGCAGCGGTTTTTTCTAATACTTCTTCCATTGTTGATTCGCGGGCTTCGAGAGTTGACTCACAAAAGGTAATTTCTGCACCATATCCTGCAACAGCTTTTTTCTTAATATCCGGCGAATTTTCAGGCATCACAATATGCGATTTTATCCCTCTCAGTCTTGCGGCTAATGCCAGAGCAGCTGCATGATTGCCTGACGAATGTGTACCAACTCCCCGGGCAACTTCTTTATTGGAAATAGAAAAAACAGCATTACAGGCACCACGGAATTTGAATGCCCCGACTTTTTGAAAATTCTCGCACTTAAAAAACAATTCGACACCAAGCATTTTATTAATCGAGGCAGATGTTAATACAGGCGTACGGTGAATATATTTGCTAATTCGCTTGTGGGCTGTCTTTATATGTGAAAAATTTGGGATGCTGCCGGAAATATTATTCAACATTATTATTTGTTTTGCTGTCGCCCCTGCCAAACACCGAGTAATGGACATAGCGTTTAGGATTAGTGCGAAGATCCTTCAGTAAAAATTTAAGCTCTTTCGAGGCTTTAGTGAGATTGCCATAAAGCTCTGTGTCGTTTAGCAGTAAACCAAGCGAACCGTGGCCAGTATTTATTTTATCAGTAATTTCACGTACATTTTTAAATGCTTCATCTGCTTCGCGAATTGTACCGGCTATATCAACTTTTGAAAGGGAATCTGAAAAAGCAGCAAGATTATCGAAAATGATATTCATTTCTCCTGTATTTTCAACCAGCGATGCCGATAGGGAATCGACATTGCCAATAATACTCGAAATATTATCTTTTTCTTCATGCACAAACTCCGACAAATCATCTGTAACATTTTCAAGTGAAGAAATAGTAAGATTGATATTTTTAAATATTTCGGCAATTTGCTTCTGAGTATTTTTTGTAAACACAGATTGTACTCCAACCAAAATAGAATCGAAACTCATCATTAATTCCTCGGCTTTTTGGCGCAAAGGATAGATTTGAGCATTTACTTCTTCGCGCAAATCTTTTTCCAAACCTGATACTAAAGTATCGCCAAAATTATAATAAGCTGTTGTGTCATATAAAATAAGATGAACTTCTTTAGTCCCCATCAAGTCGGAACTTACAATACGTGCAACTGAATTTACAGGAATCCTGACCTTTTCACTTAGCACAATACTTACATGTATTTTAAAATTGGAAGTATCTAACGATACGCTTTCAACCTGACCAATCTGGAAACCATTTAGCATAACCCGCGTCGAATTTTCAAGCCCGCCCACTTTATTATAAAGCACATTGTATTTTTTTTCTTCCTTAAAAAGGCTAAGGCCCTTTAAAAAATTAAGTCCCCAAATCAGTACAAACAGGCTTATCAGCACAATTGCACCTATTTTAATATTTCTATATTTATTCAAAATTATTTTCGGTTTTTGCTTTTAAATTCGATTGTAAAGATAAAAAGGATAGTAACGAAAGCAAAAGAAAATTTATTGAAGTGCAATTTTACAAGGTAATCAACTGTCTAAAAATATTCTCGCTTACTACTTTTATAAAGTCCTCTTGAAATTATTGATACATTTTCAAGTATAGTTGAAAATATGGATATTTTTACAATATTTTCAGGTACACTTGAAAATGCTTATATCTAAAAATTCCAAAACCATTTCTACTCTCGCTCTCTCGCTTCCATCTCGATTCGTAATCCTCGACTGCGCATCTGCCATTCACCGC
>JAYENH010000477.1:0-11802 GCA_034721995.1 Bacteroidota bacterium | reverse complement strand
TCACAAAAAAAAACGGTTACAGATAAAATTATCTGTAACCGTTTTTTTTTGTGAATTATTTTGCAATTGCTTTTATTAGGTAGTTTTTGTAGCCATTTGTTGCCATTTGCATTATTATTATTGAAAATTTCAAATAGAGCCTCTTAGAAATATCAATAATTGCGTTACTTTCAATTTGAAAGTCAGCCTATCCCGCCTATAAACAAAACTCATGATTTTCAAGTACCAAAAGCCATGTCCTTGAAGCTTTCGTTGAAGCAATTTATAATTATTGTCGTTTTCTTAGAGGAGAGAAGTATAGCTTTGGACATAGGATTTTCACATTTTTCATTCAAATTAGCATAAAAATTTATATAAAATAATTTTACTGATATTCTTAGTATTGTTGTTTGTTAGTGTATATTTGGCATTATAATGAGAAAGTCGATTTTATCTGGTATTTTCGTGATATCAGCTTTTATTTTTGGTAGTAATATTTGGGCAGCTTCGGTTAATGATTCTATTCCAAGTATTATTAAAATCTGGCAAATCGATGATGAATATTTGGGAATTGATTCATTAGAGTTTGATACAGGATTGACAAATTTTCAATTGTATAATCCAATCTTTAAGAAAGAAATTTTACCTACACATCTTGGAAATGAAGGCTCGCCTTTTAAATCGAATATTATTGCTGATATTGAGTTGAGTTTTCCTTTTTTTCAATTTTCGCCCTATTTTTTTGAGCCACGAAATGTGAAATTCTATAATACACGCAAACCTCTAACAAGGATTGATTATGTTAACGGGGGTGGAAAAAATGTTAGTAGTCAATTTATCAATATATATCATACGCAAAATATAAACCCAAATTTTAATGCAGGTTTTCGCGTTTTTATGATTCATGCACTTGGTGATTACGCCAATGAGGAAACTAAAAACAATAGCTTTGGTTTTTGGACGAGTTACGAAAAAGAGCAATATGCGATTTTTTCGAGTTTCAACTACAATAAATATAAGTTATTAGAGAATGGCGGGTTTATAAATGACTCTACTTTCGATAACAATAGTTTTACTGATACAAGATATATTAAGACTAATCTGACGAATGCAAAATCTACTGTTAGGTATCACAACTTTTCTCTTTCTCATGGAATTTCTGTTGGAGGGTGGGCCAAAAAGCAGGATTCGGTTTTGCAGGAAAGTTTCTTTCAGAAAGTTAAAATTTGGCATAATTTCAAATACGAACGAAAGAACAGGGTTTTTCAGGAGGAAGGCGATGATGTTATTAGCCATTATCAGGATATATTTACCGACAGTGCAATTACTTACGACAGCACTTTTTACGATAGTTATTTTAATTCGGTAAGCCTTCGGTTTATTCCGGGCGAGAATATTTTTTCGGGTATATCTACCGGACTTTTTCATTTAGCTGAAAAATATTCGGCTTATTCGATTTCGGAAAGTGAAAATAATTTTGGTTTGATTGGAAGTTGGACAGGCTATAATTCAAAAAGGATAAATTGGCGGATAACAGGCAAATTATATTTGGCGGGATATTATGGCGGCGATTATTCTATCAATGCTGATTTCAAATTGGTACTTACCAAAGATAGTCTTGCACCGGAAATTCGATTTGGAGGATCGATTTCCCGGAAAACACCTTCACTTTATTACAATAATTATTCATCAAATCATTTTAAATGGGACACAGACCTTTATCAGGTTTTTTCGGAGTTTGCCAGGGGCGAGCTTCTTTGGCCTAAATATTCGTTTAAATTGAAAGTGCAAACCGGATTATTTACCAATTACATTTATTTTGATGATGTTGCAAAGCCTGCCCAACTGAGTGAAACTGCTCCTATTTTACAATTTTTTGTTGATAAGGATTTTTCTTTTTGGAATATGCATTTCAGGAATGAGTTGATATTTCAGAAAACTCCAAAAGACAAGGTTTTTGCAATACCTGCGTTTTCTTATAAATCTGATCTTTTATTAAATAGTGATTTGTTTAAGAAGGCTTTATTTGTCCAGGTAGGTATTGGATTACGTTACCAGAGCAGCTATTATGCTATGGCCTATATGCCGGCAACCGGAGTTTTTTATTCACAGCATGAGAAGGAAATAGGGAATTATCCTTTTTTAAATGTGTTTCTAAATGCCAAAATCAAGCAAGTCAGGCTGTTTTTTAAATACGAACATATTAATCAGGGATTGATTAACAACAGCTATTATTCAACATTTCATTATCCTGTAAAACCACGAAGGTTTGTGTTTGGTTTAAGCTGGTTGTTTTACAGTTAATAACTGATAAAAAATTGCTAATAACTGCGTTAGGTTCTGGAATGTTTAATTATGTTAAAGGTTTTGCAGGTATGATTTTAATATGCACATTTGCACTCTTGAAAAATAGTACAAACTATTAATGGGGAAGACGACAACATAAGCATATTAAAATGTATTTCTGCATTTAATTTATAATAAGTATTTTGTGATTTATTTAGCTTTAGGTAGTATTTTGTAACAATCTGCACAGCAAATGCGTAAGCAGGTTTCTAAATTTACTTGATGAGTATGAATATTCAAAAACATCATAATATAATAAAGATCCTTTTTTCAATTGTCTTCATTTTTTTCTTTTCGTGTAACGGAGAAAAAGTATCGGATACAATTCCAGTGGAAGCAGAGGAGTATTCCAGGATTAAGATGATCAGGGAGCAGGGCAAAATAGTTGCCGTAACTGATTATAATTCTACTAACTACTTTGTTTATAAAGGTACACCAATGGGTTACCAATTTGAATTGTTACGCTCTTTGGCAGATTACCTTGGTGTTAAACTTGAAGTAATAGTTAGCAACGATCTTGAAGAAACATTTCGATATCTTGAAGAAGGGGATTGTGACCTGATTGCTGTAAACCTTACTGTAACAAAGGAACGAAACAAATTTTTAAGTTTTACAGAGCCACATAGTCAAACCCGCCAGGTTTTGGTGCAAAAAAAGCCTGATGGTTGGGGGAAAATGCGCAGGGACGAATTAGAAAAGAAACTTCTTCGAAACCAACTTGAGCTTGGGGGAAAAACTGTTTATGTTCAGAAAAAATCGGTTTTTGTAAAACGCCTAAAAACCCTCAGCGACGAAATAGGCGAAAATATTAATGTTGTGGAGCTTCCGAATTACGAAACCGAGCAGTTGATAAAACTTGTGTCGGAGGGTGAGATTGAGTACACAGTATGCGATGAAATTGTTGGGAAAGTAAATCAAACATATTTCAAAAATATTGATGTTGGAACTGCTATAAGCTTTCCGCAAAACCTTGCCTGGGCAGTACGAAAAGGCGATAATCAGTTTCTCGAAAGTGTTAACAGTTGGTTGGAAGGATTCAAAAAAACATCCCGGTTCAGGTACACCTACAATAAATATTTCAAAAATTCGCGTTCGGCCCACCGTGTTCAAAGTAAGTTTTATTCGATAACCGGAGGACAAGTTTCTGAATTCGACGAGATTTTCAAAAAGCAAAGTAAACTGATTAATTGGGATTGGCGTTTATTGGCCAGCCTGGTATATCAGGAATCGAATTTCAACCCGAAAGTAACATCATGGGCAGGAGCCTTTGGCCTGATGCAACTAATGCCAACAACTGCCTCACGCTACGGTGTCGATTCACTTTCATCACCGCTTCAGAATATTATTGCAGGAGTAAAATATATTCAATGGTTAAACGGAATACTTAAAAACAAAATATCTGACACTGATGAACGCCAAAAATTTGTGATAGCTTCATATAATGTTGGGCTGGGACATGTTTTGGATGCCAGAAGACTTGCTAAGAAAAATGGCAAAAACCCTGATATATGGAACGATAATGTTGATTTCTATATTTTAAATAAATCGAATCCAATGTATTATCGCGATCCGGTTGTTAAATATGGATACTGTCGCGGAGAAGAAACCTATAAATATGTGGCTGAGATTTATGATCGGTACAATCATTACATTAATGTGATTATCGATTAATTCTTTTATGCTGATATAAGTTTTGCGTTTCTCATTATTTCCCTTAGTTCGCTTAATATCATTGCAGTTGCACCCCATACATGATGCCTGCCCAATTCGAAATATGGGGCAGTAACCCGATAATTATGCCTGATTAATTCTTCTGTTTTTGTATTGAGTGGGTCAAACAGATCGTTTATCTTTACATCAATAAGATGGTTTACTTCTTTCGGATCGGGAGTAAAAGAAGGAATATTATTTAGATATCCGATAACCGGCAGTATTTGAAAATTGCTAACAGGAACATACAAGGAGCTTAATTTGCCAATTACTTTTACTTTCTTCCTATCAATTCCAATCTCCTCCCCAGCCTCACGAATAGCTGTCTCAATCAGGTCTTTGTCGCTTTTTTCGTACTTTCCTCCGGGCAAACTTATCTGCCCGCTGTGCGCACCATTGTATTTGTTGCGTTCAATTAATACCGTGTTAATGCCCGATCCTTTTGGATATAGAAGAATAAGCACACTGCTTTGTTGTGCTTCCATTTTATTTTCAGGAAAAACATAACCATTTGAGCGGTTTGAGGGTGACATTTTTTCCTGCGCAAAAACTCCAGGCAACTCTTTTTCGAGTTCCGATTTTAACTTATTTATGAAGCTTGAAAACATAGATGCAAAGATAGAAAAGTAGTGCAAAGCTATAAAGTGCGAAACTTTATTTTGAAAGTCAACGTATTTGTCAGAGATAAAAACAGATTCAGGGTTCCTGCCCGGTTTAAAAATAACAATGTTCAGGAATGGAAAAAAATAATAATGATAAAAAAAGTGATAAGTCAAAAGCCGATGTCTCGTTAAACGAACCAAAACTTGACGCATCGTTTCTTGAGTTTATATCTACAGGTATACGTGGCCCCATTAATACTATACTTGGATTTTCAAATTTATTGGAAGTGCCAAAACTTGATGATTTAAAACGAAGAGAATATTCAAATATCATTTACAATTCTTGTTCGGGTTTGCTTAACCTTTTAGATGATTTTGTTGAAATAATAAGGATTGAAACCGATCAGATACAACTTGTTAAAGGCGAATGCCAAATCAATAAAATAATTACCGAGCTTTATATTTCTTTTAATGAGAAAAGAAAAAAGCTGGGATTGAAATATGTTGAATTGATGCTTGATAAGGCGAATGTTGACGATAACCTTATTATTGAAGGGGACAGGTTTAGAATTAGGCAGATTTTATCGTACCTTCTCGACAATGCACTAAAATACACTGATATTGGAACTATTACTTTTGGTTATAAATATATTGGCACAGGAATAATCCGTTTTTATGTAAAAGATACCGGAATTGGTATTGACAAAGATAAAATTGGTTTTGTGTTTGGTAAATTTAACCAGATTAAACACAGGCAAAATAATCAGAACCAGGGTATGGGTATTGGCTTGTATAATGCACGAAAATTATCAGAAACAATTGGGGGAAAGATATGGGTGGAATCGGAACCGGCAAAAGGTTCTGTATTTTATTTCGAGTTCCCAATGATACGCCTGAATATTTCGAAAAAGCAAATAATTCCTACATATATTGAGGACGAACACTACAACTGGAAAAGCAAAACTATACTCGTTGCCGAAGATGAACGCCTTAATTTTAGGTTGCTTCAGGAGGTTTTATCAAAAACAAAAGTACGTATTATAAGTGTACAGGATGGAAAACATGCGGTTGATATTTGCCTGTCGAACCCACGGATAGACCTGGTGTTAATGGATATTCAAATGCCAATAATGGATGGCTACGAGGCTACTCGTAAAATAAAACAAACAAGGCCGGAATTGCCAATAATAGCACAAACTGCTTATGCACGTGCCGGCGAAAAAGAAAGAAGTCTTGAGGCAGGTTGCGATTCGTATGTGTCGAAACCTATTGATGCAAAGATTTTGCTAGCCAAGATTGATCATTATTTTTCGCGTGATAACAAGTGATGGAAGACCGGAGATGGAAGACGGAAGACGGAAGACGGGGATATAGTATAGGTATTATATAAAAATGATTTATTAGATAATTGAATATAAACAATGGATATTAGAAAAAAACGGCAGTACTCATTATTTGGATTTGCAGCAATAATTGTTATTGCTTTGTTAATCCCGTTTAAGATGCCATTTTCGTTTAAGGTGTTGGCAAAGGTTTATCCCTATCAGGAGTGGAATCTGAAGCGCGACGGAGCCGGAAGTTTTTATAGCGAGTTTTTAAATAATATGACCGGTTTTAAAAACGATTTCACAAATTATGAATTCGAGCGTGGCGATATTGCCAATATTCATATTAATAATTTGTTGATTCCAGGCACCCTGGTTAGCAAGGGTGATACAATTGCACATATTTCGTCGCTTTTGCTGAAAGAACAAATAGCCAACCTTAAAAGCGAAATAGAAGTTGAATATGCAATGCTTGAGGCATCAAAATCGGGTTCGAAAATCGCCGATATTAAAGTTCTCGAAGAAGAGCTTTTGCTGGCACAACAAAAATTCGCTCAAGCAAGGCGAAAATTCAAAAGGATAAATACCCTGTTTTCCGATAGTATTATTCCTGATGATAAATTCGAGACAAGCGAAGACAACCTTAAGATTGCCGGGATTGAGGTAAAGATTCTTGAGAAAAAGTTGGTTTCGGCAAAAACAGGCCAGAAAACTGCAAATATAAACCTGATAATGGCAAAGATAAATTCGCTGGACCAACAAATACAGTATCTGGAAAACAGGCAGTTGAATTACTCTATTGTTTCGCCAATTTCAGGAATGATAGACTACAACGAAAACAACAGCGCATTAATAAGTATCAGCAATACAAAAAAGCACATTATATCTGCACCCATAAAAGTTTCTTACAGAAAATATATAAGGACTACCACAGAAATGGAACTTAGTATAAGTGGCTTAGATAGTATTTTTAAAACAAGAAAGATAAAGGCGGAAAATTCGATAGGCATCGTAAACAACAAACAAGTTATTATGCTACGAGCTTCGATTGATGTTAACCCTGGTTTGCTTACCCCCGGAATGATAATGGAATGTAAAGTTAATTGCGAGCCGATTACTTTGCTTGAATATTTAAAACGATCAGTAAATTTCACATTTTAATATGCCTCTACGATCAGAAATAAAATATATAGTCCCTATTTATAAAATGGGAATGTTGCGCGAAATGATTACTCCTTTTGTTGAGCTTGATAAATTTGCCCGAGGGCGAGAAGGAAATCACTATACGGTTAAAAGTATTTATTTCGACTCACCGCAATTTTATTTCTACAACGAAAAAATCCAACACGAAAAACACAGGAAAAAAGTAAGGATGCGGGGGTATAACGACGAGAACCCAACCAATACTGTGTTTATGGAAATAAAGAGAAAGTATGAAGGCCCAATTTTTAAAAATCGGGCCCCAATGGAATTCCAACAGGCTCTCGAAATCCTTGCAGGTAAAAATATCGACGATTATGTAAAGAACTCAAAGAAATTCCCCGATGCAACAGGCAATACAAAACGTTTTATGTACCAGATGTTTAAGCTTAATTTGCGACCGGTGGTCAATGTTATTTACGAGCGCGAACCTTTTCTCGGAAAAAATAATGGAACAATAAGGGTTACTTTCGACAAAAATCTCAGAAGCTCTCCTTACCCATCGGTCAACGATTTGTACAACGAAAAAAGGATAAGGTATGCCCTTAAAGAATATTTTATCCTCGAAGTAAAATATAATGATTATTACCCCTCGTGGATGAAACCCATTATTGGGACCCTTGGCCTAAAAAAAGAACCTGCCTCGAAATATACTATGTGTATCGATTCGCATAATATGTTAAATAAAGTGCAATCGAAGGCAGGATTGACTTTTGCACGTTTTTTTAATAATAATAACAATCATCAATATAATTAGCCATGTTTAACGATTTTTCAGGATTAGACCTATTTCCGGTTACCGGCTACGAAGTGTTCATCAACCTTTGTATAGCTTTAGCGTGTGGATTAATAATATCTTATGTGTACCGCATTACTTACAAAGGCCCAAGCTATTCGATCACACTTGTAAACTCGCTGGTATTGCTTACCATAATTACATCTATCGTACTGTTAGTTATAGGAAATAATTTGGCAAGAGCCTTCGGTTTGGTCGGTGCCATGTCCATAATCAGATTTCGTACCGCCGTGCGCGATGTACAGGATATTATTTTTATTTTCCTTGCCCTTGCAATTGGAATGGCATCGGGTGTTGGGCTTAAAATGATTGCCTTTTTAGGGACAATGTTTGTGAGTATTGTAATTATTGCGCTTACTACTATAAACTGGGCGCACCCGCGAAAAAGGGAATATCTTTTACAGATTTCGTATAATTCCTCCGACGACAATGAATTAACCATGAACCAGGTGCTGAAAAAATATTGCAAGAACCTAAAACTTGTGAACCTTAAAAACATTGGTTATGCCGACGAAATTGAGGCTTATTACCATATTATGATGAAAGACACACAGCAAAGTGAATCAATGGTAAAAGAGTTGAACAACTTAGACGATGTTTTCAATATTAATCTTTATTTTGACGAAGACGACTCAAACGCACCAACATAGAACATTTACGATTGATGATTTATTATTGATGATTTACGATTCAACAATTCAACAATTAACATGATAAAACATAAAAACATGACATTCAGTTTTTTATCCTTTTTTGTGCTTATCTCATTATTTTCATGCAACAAAAACGAAACTTTCCCTGAACTAAAATTAATCCAAACAATAGATATTGGTATTTCCGAGCCATCTGGCATTTGTGTTGCCAAAGAAGGAAGATCATTGTATGTGGTTAGCGACGACGAAAACAGGATTGTCGAAATTAGTACTGATGGTGAGTTTGTAAGGCAAATAATTATTGGTAAAGCCGATTACGAAGGGATTACTTTCGACTCTAATACCGGTACCATTTGGTTGGCCGATGAACAAAACCGCCTCCTGTTGAATATCGACACCCTTGGTTACTTTATGATGAATGTGCAAGTACCAGGCTCAAATCAGGAAAATAGCGGTATCGAAGGACTGAGTTATAATCACGATAAAAAAGAGTTTTATTTGATTATAGAAAAAGACCCCGGCAAACTTATTATTGTCGATTCTCTTTTCAATATTAAAAACACTTATGAATTAGACTTTGCTAAAGACTATTCCGGTTGTTTTTATGATTCGGGTGATAATGCGCTTTGGATCGTAAGCGAGCAATCAATGCTACTTGTCAAATGCAATCTGGAAGGCATCCCTACCCAAAGATATACATTTAGTGAAAAAGGAATTGAAGGTATTGCCATTTCCGGCAATAAAATTTTTATGGTAAGCGATGGTTTAAATAGACTATTTATTTATGATACTCCGTAAAACGCTTTGCGTCATTTCCACATAGGGTGTCATTTACTTCGCGTCATTTGCCATTCGGGCGTAATTACGATAAATGACGGCGCAGGGAAATGACCATAATAAACTGAAAACCTAAAACTCTAATTGTCGTAGTAAAGCTATAAACTCTAAAAAGGTTTGAGAAAACATTAACAATTTGCAAACTTTTTTTGGAATAGTATAAGAATAAAGAAATTAAACCAAAGATTAATTATCATGAGGAAAATTATTACTCTTTTCTTAACATTGGGTTTACTACCATTTTTTATCCAGGCCCAAACAGTTTTTATTAATGAGATAATGTCGTCGAACGACACAACAATTACTGACTCGCAGGGCGAATCGACCGATTGGATTGAGTTTTTCAATTCGTCGGGATCAGCATTAGATTTAAGTGGGTATTTCCTCAGCGACGATTCCCTGGATTTAACAAAATGGCAATTCCCATCGGGGAGCATTCCTGCCAATGGTTTTCTTATTGTTTGGGCATCTTCCCTTGATACTGTTTTTTCGGGAGGTGAGCTTCATAGTAATTTCAAATTGTCCTCATCGGGCGAACCTGTTTTGTTAACCTCCCCCGACAGCCTAAGTATTATCGATCAGGTAAACGCGGTTTCACTAAATCCCGATATTTCGTATATCAGGCAACCCGATGGCAATGCGAATTGGGTGTTTACTGCTGAACCAACACCCGGTGGCAGCAACAATTCATCATCGGTTTTTATGGGTTTGCTATCGGTAGTTGAATTTTCGCAACCTGCTGGTTTTTATACCGATTCGTTTTATTTGACATTATCGACCCCCGAAATTGGCGATACAATTTATTATACCCTTAACGGCTCTGTTCCTACACATAGTTCTTTTCAATACACTCAACCTATTTTGATTAAAAGCAGGATTGGCGAAGCAAATGGGATTTCAACTATTCGAACAACATTGCCCGACAGTACAACAAGTTTTGGCTTTCATAACTGGAGCCTGCCTAATGGAGAAGTTTTTAAAATATCAACAATAAGGGCAAAATCTTATAAGGCCGGATATCTATCGGCAAATCCAAAAACAAGGTCATATTTAGTCGATCAGAATATTTTCGGAAAATATAACTTCCCAATAATTAGCCTGGCAACCGATTCTCTTAATTTATTTAGCGATTCGTCAGGAATATATGTTTGGGGAAGCTCGCAATATGGAGCTGATGTAAATGACTGGGAAACTTGCAATTACTCTCAACAAGGAATTGAATGGGAAAGGCCGGTCCATTTTGAGATATTCGACACTCTCGGCAATCTATATAGTTCGCAGGATTGTGGTACAAGGCTTCATGGCCATGCAACCCGCACAAAGTGTATTAAATCGATGAAATTATATGCCAGATCAGAATATGGCCCTTCAAAGTTCGATTGTAAATTCTTTCCTCACAAAGAGCAAAATCAGTTTAAGCGTATTTTGTTACGTAATTCAGGAAACGATTGTGAAAAATCTTATTTCCGCGATGCGTTTATGTCATCTATTGCTGATGAAATTGGACTTGAAAATATGGCATATACACCGTCCATTGTATTTATTAATGGAGAATATTGGGGTATTCACAATATCAGGGAAAGATTTTCGGAATATTATTTTGAAGAAAACTATGAAATACCTGAAGACAGTTTAGACTTACTTGAGAAAAACAGTATTGTTGCAGTTGGCGATAATATGCATTATGAAGCAATGACAGATTTTGTCGAAAACAACAATATGGCCGATTCGGCAAATTACGATTCGGTAAAAACAATGATGGATGTAGAGAATTATATTGATTATTACATTTTAGAATTATTCATAAACAATTCGGACTGGCCCCAAAACAATATTCGTTTCTGGCGCAAGCGGACCGACAGCTATAAACCAAATGCACCTTATGGCCACGATGGAAGATGGCGCTGGATAGTTTACGATACCGATTTCGGCTTTAAAGGTCAGGCCAGCGTTAGTTTTAACATGATAAACAATTGCCTTAACAACACCGGCTGGAGTGCCAGGCTTATGAGAAATTTGCTTGGTGTAACAAACAATTCGAGCCTGCCGGGAAATGAAGAGTTTCGGAATTTATTCATTAACCGTTTCTCCGATTTATTAAATACTTCATTCCGTCCCGAAGTTACAACTCATAAAATAGATTCGTTTAGATCGATAGTAATTGATGAAATGTATGAACATATCGACAGATGGAACCAGCCACTCATAAATACATTCAACTGGCATATTAATAAAATGAACGAGTTTGCATATTTGCGCGAAGATTATATCCGTGATCATTTAATGGGCTGGTTTGGAAGTGGTATTATCTCGGATACTGCATGGATTACCCTTGATGTTTCAAATATCGCGCA
>JAYENH010000476.1:0-2779 GCA_034721995.1 Bacteroidota bacterium | reverse complement strand
TACTACTTTTAATAATTATAACTCAATTAATGAAAGTATTCAACACACACAAACAATTAGCACTATTTGCCCTACACATGCAGGAAATGGATATTTATTTGGAGGTTGGATTGATAATTATCAGGGTCTTGCCCGTAAAAGTATTGTATTAACTGATGAAAATGGTTTTATAAAGCCAAATTCTTTTGTAGGATCAGGATTTGAAATGATGCCGGATGAATATGACAACGAAAATGTTACTTGTATTGTCCAGGCACAAAATGGGGGTTACTATGTTGCTGGAAATTTTAATTACTTTAATGGATTATATGTTGACCCTTTGGTTCGGATATTAGAGGATTTAAGTTCTATTAAGGATGGTATGGATGAAATTGTTTTTAATTTTTACCCTAACCCTGCAAATAATTTCCTCAACATTAGAATTGCAGAGGGAATCATTAAAAGTATTGAAATTTACAACCAAACCGGCCAGCTCCTCCGCAAAATAAATAGCAACAATAGCCGGGAGCAGGTTGATATATCAGCTTTGCCACCCGGCAATTACTTTATCCGGGCCATAAGCCGGGATGATGTGTTTGTGAGGGAGTTTGTGGTATTGCGCTAAAATAGATTGTTGATTATTGAAAATTAAGGCTGTCGTGTCCTGCTAAGGATGACATGTTAAAAATGGCCCCGCCTTTTATGGTTTGGGCTATTTCGTTTTGGGCAGTATCTTGCTTTAACAAAATCAACAACTCAGCTTTTCTACCCACTTCCCATTATCCTTGATCAATTGCACCAAAGCCTCCACGGCTTCCGATTCGGGAATGTTTTTTCTTATAAGTTCTTTGTTCCGGTACAGTGAGATTTTTCCGGGGCCGGTGCCCACGTAGCCAAAATCGGCATCGGCCATTTCGCCGGGGCCATTAACGATGCAGCCCATTATCCCAATTTTCAGGCCTTTAAGATGGGATGTGCGTGCGCGGATTTTTTTTGTGGTTTCCTGCAAAGCAAACAGGGTACGTCCACATCCCGGACAGGAAATATATTCGGTTTTCGAAATGCGTAAACGTCCGGCTTGCAATATCCCAAAAGAAGTAGAAAGCACTTGTTTTTCCGAAATCGCAGGGCTTGCCTGTATCATTATTCCATCGACAAAACTATCGATACACAATGGCCCAAAATCGCAGGAGGCTTTTAGTTGAAAGTTTTCCGGGCTATTATCATAATAAATATGAAATGGTATAATAGGTGCTTTGCAATCGGAATTTTTTAATAAAAATATTATGGCACGCAGTTCTCCAATCCGGTTCTTGCTTTCCGATCCGGCCAGGATTACTGCATTTTTATCTGTTTTTATTTGCTGAATAATTTCACTGTTCAGTTCAGAATATTTTATCCGAAGAAATTTTATTTTATTGTTAATATTTATATTTTCCTGATATTCGGCAACAGTTAAAACAGGGTATCGGTTCTCATTTTCAAAGTGATTATTTTTCCAGCTTTCAAAATCGAATATTAAATCAATTCCCGATTGAATATCTTCAGTTAATTCTTGATTACCCAAATAAATATAGTCCGGTGTTTGGTCTGCCTTTTGGAGCCATTTATTTCCCTCTTTCTTAAAACCTGTTTTCAGTAGAAGTTCTTCTTTGAAATCGGATTGGCTAAAATCGGCAATAACCACGGGTACTTCATTATTTCCGATATTACTAACTTTTTGGCTTGCTCTTCTTTTGTAGTTATAAGGATCGAAGCCCGAAACTTTTGGCACATCTTGAATAGAAATCCCATCTCTTTGCCCGATATATTCAACAATGTTTTTGGCGACAGGGATTTCCATTTCGGGTGCTTCGGTAAGCGAAACCCTGATAGTATCGCCAATGCCATCAATTAAAAGTGTGGCAATACCAACAGCCGATTTTATTCGCCCGTCCTCGCCATCGCCCGCTTCGGTAACTCCGAGGTGCAGGGGGTAGTTAAAGCCTTCGTATTTCATTTGTTTTACCAAAAGTCGGTTGGCAAAAACCATGACCCGGGCATTCGATGATTTTAAGGAAAGGACAATATCGTGGAAATCTTCTTTGGCGAAAATTCGCAAAAATTCCATGGTCGATTCCACCATGCCTTTGGGCGTATCGCCATATTTGGCAACTATCCGATCCGACAGCGAGCCGTGGTTCGTGCCAATGCGGATTGCCGTTCCTGTTTTTTTACATTGCCGGATTAATGGAAGCAGGTTTTTGTGGATTTTATTCAGTTCGTTGGCATATTCCTGATCTGAGAATTCGAATTTATCACCCGTATTTTTGTCGATGTAATTACCCGGGTTTATGCGCACTTTTTCAACATGCCGGGCAGCCTCCAAGGCAGCCTTTGGGTTATAATGAATATCGGCAGCTAAAGGAGCTGTGTATCCTTGCAGGTTTAATTTCTCGCGGATAATGGTTAGGTTTTTTGCATCGCGGATTGCAGGAGCCGTAATCCGTACCAAATCGGCCCCGGCATCGAAAATGCGTTTGCTTTGTTCCACTGTGGCCAAAGTGTCCATAGTCGAAGTATCGGTCATTGATTGAACACAGATTGGTGCACCGCCCCCAAGCTTCAGATTTCCAATTAGGATTTCGCGGCTTTCAATCCTCCGGTAGTTGAAAAAATCATCGCAGTATAATAAAGGTAGTTTCTTTTTCATCGTATTGTAGTTTTGCTTTGCCGGGTGCCGGTTACCCTCTCTCTCCTTCTCTCCTTCTCTCCCTCTCTCCTTCTCTCCTTCTCTCCTTCTCTCCGTCTCTCCCGCTCG
>JAYENH010000475.1:0-2781 GCA_034721995.1 Bacteroidota bacterium | reverse complement strand
TTGTTAAAGACTCAGGCATTGGAATACCGAAAGATAAATTTGAGACAATTTTCGAAGAATTTAAACAAACATCAAGTAGCATTACACGAGAGTTTGGGGGTACTGGTTTAGGTTTGCCAATTGTAAAAAAGACACTAAGCCTAATGGGGTCTGACATAAAAGTTGAAAGTGAAATAAACAAGGGATCTCAATTCTCGTTTGAACTTAGTTTTTTAATTGGTAATGAAAAGAAAATTATCAGTAAAAAAAATATTTTAAAATTCGATGATTCATTGAAAAATAAAAAAATTCTATTAGTTGAAGACAATAAAATAAATCAAATGGTAGCAATGAAGTTTCTCGACCAATGGAAGTGTAAAACTATGGTTGCTGAAAATGGTCAAATTGCATTACAACTTGTTTTACAAAGTAATTTCGATGCAATATTAATGGATTTGCACATGCCTGTAATGAACGGTTATGAGGCTACCAAAAAAATCAGGGATATAAAAGAAAAAAAGTTTCAGGAAATTCCCATAATTGCTCTTTCGGCATCTGCTCTTGGCGAGATTGAGGTTCGAGCTAAAAAGTTTGGAATGAATGATTTTATAACGAAACCATTTAAACCATCCGAACTTTTTTCATCATTGGTGCGACATATTAAAAAGCGGAAATAGTATATAAAAAACACCATTTCATAGTTCTTCGATGTATTCTTTTAAACCTTCCGAGATATAAATTTTGTAACCACCATTGCCATCATCGGCAATCAAATACACATCTAATTCGGGACGAGAACCAACAAATTCGCGGGTTTTGTCGAAGCCCATCACCATAAAAGCTGTGGCATAAGCATCTGCGATTATACAAGTAGGGGCAATTACCGTTGCACTTAACAAGGAATGATTGACAGGATAACCGGTTTTTGGATTAATAGTATGAGAATATTTCACACCATCTTTTATATAAAATTTACGGTAATTTCCCGATGTGGCAAGTGCATTGTTTTTTAATTTTATTATGGCTTTCAACTTGCGGTTTGTAGCATTTGTGTCGTCAATTGGCTTGTCAACACCAATACGCCAGGTTTTAGATTTGGCATTTACACCCTGCGCTTTTACTTCGCCACCAATTTCGACAAGGTAATTAATAATCCCTTGTTTTTCGAGAAATGCAGCCACAACATCAACCGATTGCCCTTGCGCTATTGCATTACTATCGAATTTAATGTTTGGGCTTTGCTTTTTAATTTTTCCATTTTCAAAAGTTGTTTTCTCCATGCCCACGTATCGAAGCAGGCTGTCAATAAGATTACGATCAACCTCTGCCGAATCGCCAAAACCAAATCCCCAGGCATTAACAATTGGTGCTATGCTTATATCAAAAACCCCATCAGTGGCTTTCCATATTTCTTTCGATATTTGGTAGAACTTCGTAAAATGCTTATCTACTTTAATATCAGAATTATTATTATTGATTTTAGTGATAATCGATTCCTTATTATAAGTTGAAAGAGATAAGTCGAATGCGTGCAATAATGAATCTACTTCGGGTTTTAGGTCTTGCGATCCCTGATATACAATCCGAAAAGTTGTTCCCTGTATAAATCCGTTTAGGCTATAGAATTCCTGTCTGCAACCTGTAATGACAAAGGCAAGGCTGATTATAAAAATCGCTTTTTTCATTTTCTGAAATTTTTCTTCAAAAGTAAAAAATAATGCCACAGCTTTTTTGTATCTTCATCAATTGAAAAAAAACTTGGAAAAATGAAAAAAATACTATTCCTTCTGATGGTTATCGCTCTGTTTTCGTGTGAGAAAGGTGAAAGCGAATACATACATATTTTAGACATACACAAAGGCGATTTGCTAAACGGGTCTCATGATTTTACTTTTAGTATGATTGAAGCCGGCGAATTTAAGATAACAGCTAAAATTGGCAATGCTAGTCTTAACCAGCTTTTTTATGTACGTAACAATTTTCTGAAAGCAGATACTACAAACAATAATCCATCGGGAACATCTACCGAAATAGCAAGCCTTAGTTTAAATAAATATGAATTTTTGGTTGATGAAGACATTTATGTCGAACTTGATTTAATTGTACCAAGCAATGTAGAATTAATGGTATACAAGAAATCGGATTAGGCAAAACTGATATTTCAGGATTAAGTTCAATCCACACCAATACTATAACAGACAGGAATCAACAGCCAAAATTATTTTGGTTTTTAATTCTATTTTGTGTTTTCACCAAACAAAAAAGACTTCCAGAAACACTGAAAGTCTTTTATTCTACTGTGAGCTGTGGCAGATTCGAACTGCCGACCCCTAGCCTGTCAAGCTAGTGCTCTAAACCAACTGAGCTAACAGCTCTTACCTGATTTGTTGTCGGCAAAGATAATAAATAAAGGAGAATTATTGAATTGTTAAATTGCTAAAACGTTAAATTGTTAAGCTTCAATAACCCGGATTTCGCTGGTAATTGGTATTGCTTTTTTGTAGACCACACTTACACCACAATAGCGTTCTTCTGATAGCGATACGGCTTTTTCGAGTTTTTTCATAGGCAAGTCGGTTCCGGTGAAAGAATAAATTATGTGCATTTTTGCGTAATGCTTTGGATGTTCTTCTGTTAATTCGGTTTCAACCTTAACATTAAATTCTTTTAAATCGACACGCATTTTCTTTAAAATAGATACTACGTCCATCCCCGTACAACCGATCAGTGAATAAAGCATAAAAGGTTTTGGTGTTGGGCCTTTCCCTTCGCCTCCCACTGCGGGGTCTGCATCAAATATAA
>JAYENH010000474.1:0-2782 GCA_034721995.1 Bacteroidota bacterium | reverse complement strand
ATAAATGACTTCGAGAGACTAGTTAATAGTTTGTTTACCAAAAAAAATATTGACTTATATGTTACAGGTTCAAATGCTTATTTATTATCAAGTGAATTAGCAACTCTTTTGACAGGTAGATACATCGCTATAAACTTACACCCCTATTCCTTTAAAGAATATACATCAGCTTATCCCGATGAAAAAAATACTGACAAATTGTTCAGAAAGTATATAAATGAAAGTTCTTTCCCTGAAGCGGTAACCCTATCACAAAATGCTGACAATCTTGTAAATGATTATCTACAATCAATATACGATACTGTAATAATTAAGGATATTTCACAACGTCATAACTTACGCAATGTAGATAACCTACACCGTATTGTTAGTTTTCTTTTTGATTCAATAGGCTCTTACGTTTCGCCAACAAATATTGCGGCTCAATTAAACCGGAATTCTCAAAAGAAAATTTCGCATAATACGATAATCAAGTATTTAGATTTTTTTACCCAGTCATATATTTTGTATTCTGCACCTCGATACGACATCAAAGGAAAAGAATTGCTATCTACGAATGGAAAATATTATGTGGTAGATTTAGGCTTAAAAAATATTACTGCAAGCAATAGGCACGAAGCTGATTTAGGAAAAAAACTTGAAAATATAGTCTACTTTGAGCTATTTAGGCGGGGTGGAAAAGTTTATGTAGGAAAGCACAATGATAGGGAAATTGACTTTGTAGTTCAAAAGGCAAACAATGAACGAGAGTACTATCAGGTAGCATACACTGTTAATGACGAAAAAACATTTAAGCGTGAAATTTCGGCATTTGATAGGGTTAAAGACAATTATCCAAAGTTTCTTTTAACATTAGACTATGATAATACGAGTATAGACGGAATACAAAAAATTAATGTAATTGATTGGTTGTTAGAATGAAACGAAAGAAATGCCAGTGCACAATCAAGTAGACGGCTGACGGTCATTTGACCGCCAGTGCGCCTCTCACACCATCTCGCCAAAAGGCGAGACGGTTCATTAGATAAAAGATAATTTAAGTTGAACCTCTGGCATTACTTTTCGGACTTTAGATAATTGCTGGAGGAATGAAACATAGCCTTTGATTTGTAACCGTCTTATTGTTACCGTAGTTTTCATCATTGGACTTTGGGCTATTACTCATAATTGTTTATTTTTTTATCGGAATTCCCCGAAAAAACGGGGCAGGCTGTGAGTCGCTTCGCTAAGTTCTGTTCGTCAGTATTCTCGCCTGAAGGTGAGACAGTCTCGCTTCCTTCAGTTTATGCCTCACGGCAAGCAAGCTTGCGACTTGCTAATGGTTCGGGTAGTTAGCCCGCCCATAAAGGTCTTGCACCTTCTGGAATAAATTACACACTTTGCCTTGAGCTTTTGTGGAAAATATTTGTATTTTTGACATTTTCCTAAAGCTTCCGGTTAGTTTGTAGCTTCTGCTTATGCAGGGCACACACAAAACCTAAACTGCATTAAAACGCAGTTTAGCCAAACTGTTGTGGTGCATAGGATCAAGACCTGTAATCCTAAGAAAAAAATCTAAGTACATGACAAAATTTTTATTAAAAGATTTTTTCTTACTTTTACATAGATAATATTGTTAAATTAAAATAAATATATTTATTATGAAGCGATTTTATATTCTATTGGTAAGTTTTTTATTAGTTTGTTTTTTAGTTAGTTGTTCTACAATAAAACTTGTTTATAAATCAGAAATTATATTTCAAGAAGGGGACGTAGGACCTGAAATATATGACAAGGTGCTTGTATATAAACTAAGCTCGAAAAAAGACTCACTTTGCTATTACAAGGAAGGTAAGTTTTTAGGCTCAACTACAATAATTACTGAAAAAAAATAATCTTTTAAAAAATTGAATGTACTATAAAAGACGAACATCAATAAGATTGTTGGCATTTTTCATATACCAGTAAAAGTAGTTTACACTTTTTCCTCTGTGTAACTCTGTGTTATTTCTCTGATGACTCTGTGGTTAAACTTCATATTTCTATTAACCACAGAGTTGCACAGAGTTGCACAGAGTTTTACACAACTTGTCCCGCTTTTCGCGGGAGAGTATCACAGAGAGGAAAACCCAACATTACTAAAAAAGTGTAAACCCGGAAATGAAAAATGCCTAAAGTTGCCTATTTAATCCATTTATCGAACCACAACAATCCTCCTGCTCTGGTTTCCTTCCGAAGTTGTCATTACAACAAAATAGATTCCCGAATCTAAACCATCAGCAGAAATAGAATAGCTGTAATCGCCTTTTTGGAGAAAAGAATTTTCTATTTCGCGTATTTCTGTTCCCATTATGTTATAAAGGCTAAGTTTCACCTGATCGTTTTTTGCAAGGTGAAAATTAATTGTTGTTGATTGATTGAAAGGATTTGGAAAACAGGGGTAAAGTTTATTTGCTTCTGCGATTTCTGTATCAGGAATAAAAGAAGTGGTTTGATTTTCGGCACTGAAAGTTGCAGCCATTTCGGTAAAACTACCTGTACCATTCGGATATCTTCCGCTTGTAAAATCTTCTTGCTGTTGCCCGAATATTACCTGATCGATTAAATTGCCTAAGCTGTCGCTCAATGATATGCTTTCGCCTGATGCCGATAATTTAAAAGAGGCATGAAGGCCGGTTTGCAGCGTGTCTTTATCGGCCCAAATTATCAGGTAGTCTCCTGCCTCAATTGTAGTATCAGGAAAAATCCATTTGAAAGGAGTGGCCTGATCATCGGAAATTGAATATCCCAACAAATTAATATC
>JAYENH010000473.1:0-11808 GCA_034721995.1 Bacteroidota bacterium | reverse complement strand
ATTCACGCTTGCTTACCCTCATATTATTTTCTTTCAGAATAAGTTCGGTAAGGTCGAAAGGAAAACCAAAAGTATCGTAAAGCTCGAATGCTTCGCTTCCTTTTACAAAGTTATAACCATCGGCTTTTACTTTTGTAATTATTTGGTCTAATCGTTTTATCCCTATGTCTAAGGTTTTTAGAAACGATTGTTCTTCCTCGTAAATTACTTTCTCAATTAATGTTTTTTGTGTATTTAATTCAGGAAAAGCATTGCCCATTGTTTTGGCCAACACCGTAACAAGTTTGTACAAAAATGCCTCGTTCTGATTTAAAAATGTAAAGGCATAGCGCACAGCACGGCGGAGGATTCTCCTTATTACATAACCGGCCTTGTTGTTCGATGGTAATTGCCCGTCGGCAATTGAAAATGCGATTGCGCGAACATGATCGGAAATTACACGCATGGCAATATCTGACTTTTTGTTGCTGCCATATTTTGTGTTCGATATTTTAGCAATTTCCTGAATAAGTGGCTGAAAAATATCGCTGTCGTAATTCGATGTTTTCCTTTGCACAGCCATTGTTAATCGCTCGAAGCCCATTCCTGTATCTACATGTTTTTGAGGTAGATTTTCGAGCTTGCCATTGGCCAGGCGTTTGTACTGGATAAAAACAAGATTCCATATTTCGATTACCTGCGGATGGTCTTTATTAACCAATTCGCTGCCATTAATTTTTTGCCTTTCGCTATCGGGTCTCAGGTCAATGTGGATTTCGGAACATGGCCCGCATGGCCCTGTGTCGCCCATCTCCCAGAAATTATCTTTTTTCGATCCGTTTAAAATCCTGTCTTCGGGCAGGTATTGTTTCCAATAATTAAATGCTTCTGTATCTCTGTCGAGAATATCGTCGGAGCTGCCTTCAAAAATTGTGGCGTAAAGGCGATCGGCAGACAGGCCCACAACATCGTGCAAAAATTCCCAGCCCCAGTCAATAGCGTTCTTTTTAAAATAATCGCCAAACGACCAGTTGCCCAACATCTCGAACATGGTATGATGATAAGTGTCATGTCCAACTTCTTCGAGGTCGTTGTGCTTGCCCGATACCCGTAAACATTTCTGTGTATCGGTAATCCTCAATTGTTTGGGTGTCGAGTTTCCCAGAAAAATATCTTTAAACTGATTCATGCCCGCATTGGTAAACATTAGTGTGGGGTCGTTTTTTATTACCATAGGGGCCGATTGTACAATAACATGTTTCTTCGATTCGAAGAATTTTAAAAAGGCTTGTCTTATTTCTTCTGATGTCATTTCTTCTGATTATTAAAAGTTATCAACAATAAACTAACAAGTTACAAACATCTGTTAATTTATTCTTTTGCAAAATTAATTTATTTCATAGATTTGTGGCTTAAAAGATTCTTAATTTCAATATCAAGGAAATGATGGATAAAAATAAATACAGGTTCGATAATGAAACATTAAGGTATGTAAAGATAAAACTGACAACCCGCCAGAAAATAGGCAAAGTTTTACCGGGCATATTGACCACCATACTTCTTGCTTTATTATTTACTTATTTATATCCAAAAGTTTACGAATCGCCTACCGTACAAAAATTAAAAATGGAAATTAACCAGCTCAGCCTTCAATACAAAATGCTGAATCAGGAGTTTAGTAAAGCCGAAGCTGTTTTGGTCGATATTCAGGAAAGGGATGATAATATTTATCGAACAATTTTTGCTGCCGAGCCAATTCCAGGTTCGGTAAGAAGTGCGGGATATGGTGGTAGCGACAGATACGACAACTTACGAGGTTTTGATTATTCCGACCTGGTAATTAATACATCAAAACGCTTAGACAAGATTACAAAACGAATTGTTGTTCAATCAAAATCGTACGACGATGTTGTGAAACTGGCCCTTAACAAAGAAAAACTTTTATCCTGTGTCCCTGCAATTCAACCTATTTCAAACAGAGATTTAAAACGTGTTGCATCGGGATGGGGTTGGAGGATACATCCAATTTACAAAATCAGGAAATTTCATTATGGCATTGATTTCACAAGCCCTACCGGAACCGAGATTTATACAACAGGCGATGGGGTAGTAAAAAGTATCAGGTCTTCGAGAATTGGTTATGGCAAACGAATTATTATTGATCACGGATTTGGTTACGAAACCTTGTATGCCCACATGTCGAAATTTAATGTAAAGAAAGGCGATGTAGTTAAGCGTGGCGATGTAATTGGTTATGTTGGCGATACTGGTACTTCTACTGCACCACACCTGCATTACGAAGTTTGGAAGGATGGAAAAAAAGTAAATCCCAAGAATTTTTTCTTTAAAGACCTTACTCCCGAACAATACGATAAAATGATAGAACTCTCCTCGAATAGCGGAAAAACTTTTGATTAAGCCGGTAGGTAAATTGTTAGTTGGGAGTAGTTAGGGTCATGTCATTCGATCGTTGCTCCATTAATCTCCAACTTCATTTTTATAGCACTTCCAACTTCATATTTATGAAGTACCTCTAATAAAATGATTGTGATTTTAAAAATAGTGGAAATTAGGACTGAAAGCCTGACAAGTAGCAAATAAACCGGAATTGAAAGAATTTTCGGCATCACTTTTCAATCAAATAAGTATATTTTACATTTCAAGTTTTCAAAGTTTTTCTTTTAGTCAGACTTAACATTACTACATTTGCAGCATCAGAAACATTAGGTTATGCCAAAGTATAGATTAAAAGATATTGCCAAAATTGTTAATGCTGAATTTAAGGGCGAACAGGATCATGAAATACAGTATTTGGTTACCGACAGCCGTATTTTTATTTCGCAGGAAGCTTCGCTATTTTTTGCCTTTAAGGGATTGAGACACAACGGACATAAATATATTGGCGAAATGTACGACAAAGGTGTGCGAAGTTTTATAATTTCCGATCCCGCTGTTGACCTTTCGGAATTTAAAGATGCAAGTTTCCTTTTGGTTGAAGACAGCCTGAAAGCATTACAGAAACTTGCAGCCCATCATCGTAAAAAGTTTATGATACCCGTAGTTGGCATTACAGGCAGCAACGGAAAAACCATAATTAAAGAATGGTTGTTTCAGCTGATGGAAGAAAGCAAAAATCTAATACGCAGCCCTAAAAGTTACAATTCGCAAATTGGCGTACCATTGTCGGTTTGGCTTTTAGACGAAGAACATGAAATGGCAATATTCGAAGCAGGTATTTCGCAAGTTAGTGAAATGCAAAAACTCGAAGAAATTATTTTGCCCACTATCGGTATTTTTACAAATATTGGCGATGCCCACCAGCAGAATTTCATAAACTATAAACATAAAATTTCTGAAAAGCTAAAACTATTTCAGAATACCGAAATCCTAATCTATTCAAGGGATTACAGTCTTATTGAAAGCCAGATAAAGTCAAGCCCACACTTTGAGGATACACAACTTTTTACCTGGTCGAGAAAATTTCCTGCCGACATGTTTCTTACAAAAATTGAAAAAGCGAAGAATTCTACCCGGCTTGAAGCAAAATTCAAAAACCAATTTATCGATATCGAAATTCCATTTATCGATGATGCTTCGATTGAGAATGCCATTCATTGCTGGGTTTTTTTGTTATTGGCCTACGATAACGACAGGATAAAACCAAAAATGAAAAAACTTCAGCCGGTGGCTATGCGGTTGGAATTAAAACAGGGAATAAACAATTGCACTATTATTAATGATAGTTACAATTCTGACATTGGCTCGTTGAGTATTGCGCTCGATTTACTGAACCAGCAAAATCAGCACACAAAGCGTACACTTATAATTTCTGATATCCTTCAAACCGGAAAAAACGAAACAGGCTTATACAAAGAAGTTGCCGATTTGGTTTTCAACAAAAAAGTAAGCAGGCTAATTGGTATTGGTGAGGCTATTGGCAGGAATCGTGAATTTTTTAAAATACCTTGTCAATTTTACAAAAGTACCGATGAATTCCTTGAAACTATAGATAAGAATATTTTTGAAAATGAAGCTATTTTACTAAAAGGCTCACGGCGGTTTGAGTTTGAACATATCTCAAATAATATTCAGCATAAAGCACATCGAACTGTTTTGGAGATAAACCTTCATGCCCTTGCCAACAATCTCAACTATTTTAGAGAGAGACTTTCGGAAGGAGTTAAAACTATGGCAATGGTAAAAGCTTTTTCGTATGGAAGCGGAACTTTCGAAGTTGCAAATATTTTACAATTTCAGAAGGTCGATTACCTTGGTGTAGCTTTTGCCGACGAAGGTATAGCCCTTAGAAAAGCCGGAATTGTTACGCCCATAATGGTGATGAACCCCGATGAACAGAGTTTTGATTCGATTATTGAATATAATTTAGAACCCGAAATTTATAACCGAAAAATGTTGGTGGAGTTTTCAAAAACAGTAAAACGTTTTAGTGTAAGCTCCTACCCAATACATATAAAACTTGAAACCGGTATGAACCGTCTGGGTTTCGATAACAGAAATCTACCATATCTGATAAAAAATATTGAGAAATGCCAGAACCTTGTTGTAAGAAGTGTTTTTACGCACCTTGCTGCAAGCGACGAAGAAGCCCACGACGATTTTACACACAAACAAGTAGAGCAATTCGAACTTATGAGCCGAAAAATTATGGATAAGGTTAATTATCCGATTTTGAGGCATGTTCTCAATTCGGCAGGAATCGAACGTTTTCCCGAATATCATTTCGATATGGTGAGGCTTGGCATAGGCATGTATGGCGTAAGCTCTACAAACAACAGCGATTTGCAAAATGTGAGCACATTAAAAACAAGGGTATCTCAAATTAAAAAAGTCGCTGCCGCACAATCGGTTGGATATAGTCGGGCTTGCATACTTAAGCGTAATTCGGTAATTGCCACATTGCCTATTGGTTATTCCGATGGTTTACGCAGGAGCATGGGCAACGGAAAAGGTAAAGTATCGATTAGCGGAAATCTTATCCCGATTATTGGTAATGTATGCATGGATATGTGTTCGGTAGATATTACCGATATTTCGGCCAACGAAGGCGACGAGGTAATTATTTTTGGCGAAACATTCCCGATTGCCGAAATGGCAAAAAGTTTAGATACCATACCTTATGAGGTGATGACAGGAATTTCGTCGAGGGTAAAAAGGGTTTATATTTACGAATGATGTAAATGATATAAAGATTGAATGAATTAATGATTGAGTGGACTCAACATTGTATTTTGGAGATTAATTAGAGAACATTAGTACTAAAGAAAAATAAGTGCCTGAAACTGAAAAAATATCACTGGTTATAATAACCAAAAACGAGGAAAAAAATATCCAACGTTGTCTTGAATCGGCTAAAGGTGTTGCTGATGAGATTATTGTTATCGATTCGTTCTCGTTGGATAAAACCCGGGAAATCTGTGAGCAGTACAATGCCAGATTTGTAACCAAAGATTGGATGGGCTATTCGGAAACCAAAAACTACGGAAATTCCCTGGCCTCGCATGAATGGGTTCTGTCGCTTGATGCTGACGAAGCCCTTTCGAAAAAATTAGAAGAAAGCATTCTGCGAGAAAAGAAAAATTTCAGGTACGATGCCTATAATTTCAATCGCATTGCAAATTATTGCGGAAAATGGATCAAGCACAGTGGCTGGTATCCAGATCCTAAAATGCGTCTTTGGAAAAAAAGCATCGGCAACTGGGAGGGCGATATACACGAAAATGTGATATTGAACAAAGATATTGAAACAGGCTGGCTTAGTGGTAAATTGCTTCACTTTAGTATATATTCTGTTTCTCAGCATCAGGATCAAATCAATAAATTTTCTGATATTTTTGCCGAATCGGCTTTCAATAAAGGCAAACGTACTAACTTTTTTATTTTGCTGTTAAAACCTATCCAGCGTTTTTTTCTTACTTACATTTTTAAACTGGGAATACTGGATGGCTATTATGGTTTTCTGATAAGTGTGCTCACGGCACATTCTATTTTTCTGCGGCATGTGAAATTACGTCAACTCTGGAAAGATTTTGAACTAAAAGAAAAGGATGAATAAAAAAGCTGAAAATAAGACTATCCTTTTTTTTAATACGAACAAAGCCTGGGGGGGCGGCGAAAAATGGCATCTCGAAATTGCATCGGCCTTATTCCGGCAAGGCTGCAAACCACTGATGTTTTGCCACGAAAACGGTCAACTTTTCAAGGAAGCACAACACTCAGGTTTTTTATGCTTGCCAATAAAAGTGAACAACCTTTCGTTCCTGAACATATTTAAAATCCTGAAATTAGCGGCCTGGATACGAAACAGCAACATCGACATTATTATTATGAACCTCCCTGCTGATTTGAAATTTGCAGGCCTGGCTGCACGAATTGCAAAAGTGCCACGAATTATTTACAGGCGCGGTAGTGCAATTCCCATAAAAAACACATTGTTGAACAGATTTCTTTTTCGTAGCGTTGTTACCGATATATTGGTTAATTCTGAAGAAACACGAAAAACAATTCTCTCAAACAATGAAAATTTAATTGATAAAAATAGGATTCATTTAATTTTTAACGGAATTAATATTGATGAATACGATGCACAAAGCAATAAGTCATTTTATAATAAAAAGGAAGGCGAATTAGTAATCGGAAATGCCGGACGCATGGATAATCAAAAAGGCCAGGGGGATTTGCTTCTGTTGGGCGAAAAGTTGAAAAACGATGGCTTCATTTTTAAAATGATAATTGCTGGCGAAGGAAAGCTTAAGGCAGAGTTAACGGAGCGTGCAAAATCGCTTGATTTATCAGAACTCGTTATGTTTCCGGGTTTTATTAAAAATATAAAATCGTTTATGGAATCAATTGATGTTTTTGTTCTTCCATCGCGCTGGGAAGGCTTTGGTTATGTGCTGGCCGAGGCAATGGCATCAGCAAAACCAATTGTTGCATACAATGTTAGCTCGAACCCCGAACTTGTTATTGATATGAAAAATGGTTTTTTGGTTGAAAAAGGAAATATTAATGAGCTATATAACAGAATACAGAAATTGTTGAACGATACTGAGTTAAGAAAACAATTTGGCGAAAATGGCAGAAGGATAGTTCATGAAAAATTCGATTTCAACAAAAACTTAGAAGAATTAAAAGAATGGCTGGAGGTAAGTAGGCAGTCCTCAGTTGGCAGTTAAAACAGGCTGCGCTATTGCCAGGTATCACTTTTTTACCGAATATTTAGGTGGTTATTGTTTTTCGGGAAGTACTGATAGATTGTTATCATTTTTTTTTGATAGATATTCTTAACTAAAACTGTCGAACACATCAAAAAAAAGCATTTATATATTTCAATGACAAATATATTTCGTGTTTTTAGCAGATAAAATAATAATCAATATGGAAATAGGAAAAGTTTATTCCTTCGGAATAAAAAGTATTATTGATATTTCGGGCGAGGAATTTTTTATCCTGATTGATCCTGAAGATAAAAAGCACTTGCTTCCGCTTGTATACTATAGTCATTATAATTTTAGGCCGGAGCAAATAATCTCATGCAAAGTTGATAAAATAAATTGCACAGGTAAAATTTTCTTAGAACCGATTAACCCTTTTTACTCTGTTGGCGAAACATATAATTTTACTTTTGTTGAAGAAAAACAGGTACGGAACTCTTACAACGAAATCGAGCGAAGGTTTGTGGTTTCCGATAATTTTGGTAACACACATTGGCTTTGGATGCCTGCAAATGCAAACACTTGCGATAAAGGAGACAGGCTACAGTTGGTTGTTGCTCAAATTCGGAAAGGGAATATCCTTCTTTTCCATCCTTCTATTAATTTCGCCGACAGGAAAAACACGCAGGGAAAACAATATCAATTTAAAATTGAAGGAATTGCCACTCTTCTCGAAGGCAAAGAATTTTATCGCCTGCAAGATGAAACAGGTCAGTTACATTTTCTCAGGAAGAAATATTATGTTGATTATGCTTTTGCAAAAGGGAACTTTATAAAAGGGACAATTGTTTCTCCCCCGTATTTTGGCAGCTATTATATCGAACCTGAATATCCCGGTTACTGTATTGGGCAGGTTTACAGTTTTCGCTTCCTTAGAGAAGAAGATTATTATCATCCCTCAGGAAAAAAAGAAACTACATGGATTGTGCTTGATGAAAACAATAAAGAATGTCATTTATTCCTGCCCAATACAAACGAAATTGAAATAAGGGATAGCGCAATTAAAGCAAAAGTGGAATATGTATTTAAAGGAAAACTTTTTCTGCGGATGAAGATTTAGACGGAAGACGGAAGACGGAAGTCGGAAGATGGAAGATTGAACAATTGAAGAATATTGACTGCCGACTGCCGACTATTTCATTCAATAATTGGAATAAGTTGAAGAATATCATTTTATTCGCAAAACCTTACAGATAATTTTTAAGTAAGCTAATGATTATGTATTTTTACAAAAAAATGAATGAATAATTGCTGATTACCTGATTTTTAATTTAATAGTTTAATCACCATCAGCAAAAGAAATTCGAGTTTAATGACTAATATATTAACACCGGAAGAAGAGCGGAAGGAGATAATAAGGAAATATAAAAATCTTCTTAGTCTTTGTAAGCCTTTTATGAACAGGCAGGATATTGGTATTCTCCGCAAAGCCCTCGACATTGCCCTCGAAGCATTCAAAGATATAAGACAAAAACACGGCCAACCATATATTTTTAAATCATTCGAAATTGCCCGTATTGTAATTGAAGAATTAGGACTTGGCCGTACAAGTATAGTTTGTTCCATTCTTTATAAGGCCGTTGCCGACAATGCCATAAGTTTAAAAACGGTTGAAGAAAAATTTGGCGAACATGTAGCACGTATCATCGAAGGTGTAAATAAAATATCGGCCATTGCATTATCCAAAAAATCGATGGAATCGGATAACCTGAAAAAGTTTCTGCTAACACTGGCAAAAGATGTACGCGTTCTCTTGCTCCAACTTGCCATTAGGATGTACAAAATGCGGAACATACAATTATACTCTTCCGATGACCATGAAATGATTTCGTTGGAAACTACGCATTTGTATTCGCCATTGGCACATCGCATGGGTTTATATAATATAAAAGGCGAGCTTGAAGACAGGGCATTGCGTATTACAAAACCCGAAGAATATTTGAGTATCGACAAGCGATTGCAAGAAACGCAGGTTGAAAGAAAAGGGTTTATAAACGAAGTAATCAATCCTTTACAAGCGGCACTTAAAAAAAAGCGCATTAAATCGGAGGTTAAATGGCGTACCAAACGCGTACAGTCGATTTACCGCAAAATGAAGAAACAAAATATAGAGTTCGACGAGGTATACGATAAATTTGCTATCAGAATAATAATCGATTCTAAACAAAAAAACGAGAAATCGGATTGTTGGCGTGCCTATTCAATTGTTTCTGATATTTATCCACCAAACCCCAAGCGTTTGCGCGACTGGATTTCGATACCCAAATCGAGTGGTTACGAATCCTTGCATACTACCGTGATGGGGCCGGGAGGAAAATGGGTCGAAATTCAGATCCGTACCAAACGCATGGACGAGATAGCCGAAAAAGGATTGGCTGCCCACTGGCGTTACAAAGGGGGCAATGGCGAAGAAGAATTAGACAAATTGCTAAATAGTTTCAGGGATGTTTTTGAACATTCGGATGTTAACGCTGCCGATGTTTACGACAGTTTTAAAATGAATGTTTATTCTGATGAGGTTTTTGTGTTTACACCAAAAGGCGACCTAAAGAAACTTCCTGCCGGAGCTACTGTTCTTGATTTCGCTTTCGATATACACACAAAAATAGGAGCCAGTTGCATGAGCGCAAAAATAAACCATCGCGTTGTGCCCTTAAAGTATGTGCTGAAAAATGGGGATCAGATTGAAATAATAAAATCAAACAGCCAAAAACCAAAACCCGATTGGCTTAATATGGTAGTTACATCAAAAGCTAAAGCGAAAATCAGGAAAGTAATTGATGAAGAAAAATCGAGGATTGCCGAAAATGGCAAAGAAATTATTAAACGCAAATTTAAAAACTGGAAACTAACTTACGACGACATCAGCATAAATAAGGTGCTGAAGCATTATAAAATAAAAACAGCCCAGGATTTGTATTATCAGGTGGCCAGCGAAAAAATCGATACATTGCAAATAAAATCAATTCTGATAAATGGAAATAAAACCGAAACAAACGGGCATGCCGGTAAACAGGAAACTAAAACTGAAATAACTAACCAAACAGAAAAACCCGGCTATGTAATTTCAAACAAAAACCTTGATGGCGTAAATTACAAATTGGCAAAATGTTGTATGCCAACGCAAGGCGACAGTGTTATTGGTTTTGTAACCATAGGGCAGGGTATTTCAATTCACAAAGCTAATTGCCCTAACGCAATAAAAATGTCGGAGAAAATTGGCTATCGGAAAATCGATATTGAATGGAAAACAAAACCTGAACCCTTCCAATCTGTAATTATGATTAATGGTACCGACAGGCTGGGATTGATAAACGACATTTCGGAAATAACCAAAAGCGATTTAAAAATTAGTATCCAGTCGATAAATGTTGATAAAAACGAAAAGGGCAATTTTGTTGGGGCGATAACTATCCTTGTCGACAATAGCGAACAGATCGATATAATGCTTAAAAGGCTTTTAAATGTTGAAGGTATTAATGATGCAAAACACAAAAGCATAAAATAGCATGGAGTTGATACAGGTTGCAGGCCTTATAGCTGCCGGGGTTTTTGCAGGTTTTATCAACACTCTTGCAGGTAGTGGTTCCCTTATTACATTACCATTGCTGATTTTTCTTGGCCTTCCCGCCACAGTGGCCAACGGAACAAACCGGATTGCTATCCTGCTTCAAAATGTTGTGGCCGTTTCGAGTTTTAAACAGCAGAAAATACTGGACATAAAAAACCATGTATGGCTCGTAATCCCTGCCACAATTGGTGCTATTGTTGGTTCCTTTTTTGCTGTCGATATCGATGAAAACATTATGCGCAATACCATTGCCGGCTTGTTGGTCTTTATGTTTTTTGTTGTTTTGTATAAACCTGATGCCTGGATAAAAGGGAAGGCCGGGCAAATTGACCAACTTCATAACATTTGGAAAGTCATTATATTCTTTTTTATAGGTGTTTATGGCGGGTTTATCCAGGCTGGTGTTGGTTTTTTTCTTCTGGCAGGTTTAGTGCTTGGTGCAGGTTTCGATCTGGTAAAGGCCAATGCAGTAAAAGTACTTATTGTTTTGTGTTATACCATTTTTGCCCTATCCGTTTTTGTATTGAACGATCAGGTAAATTTTTTTTGGGGGATAATTCTCGCTATTGGCAACATGACAGGGGCATTTATTGCATCGCGTTTTGCCGTAAGTTGGGGGGCAAAATTTGTACGCTACCTTTTGCTGATTACCCTTGTAGTTGCCAGCCTTCATTTGTTTGGGGTTTTTAAGTATTTCTTTGCCTGACCAATATATTGAATAGTTGCTTATTCTTTTTTATTAAAGATTTTTCAATTGACCCTACCAGAATGCTTATTTGAAAATCGCGTATATTAATTCTGACTTTCTCTCAAAAAAAATATATGTCCGGCACCGAAAGAAATAAAATTTGACTTTCACTATTTTATTTCGTATCTTATGCGATTGTGAGAAAAAAGAATATTAGTATTAACCATAAAACTTAATATTATGAACTGGAAAATAAAAATTGAAGTATGGAAAAACCAAGATCAGAATAATGCACTCAAACAACTTTTAGAAACTATTTGTTCCGAATTTGATGAACT
>JAYENH010000472.1:0-11827 GCA_034721995.1 Bacteroidota bacterium | reverse complement strand
CCTCGTAGGTGATATTCGACAAAGCAGCTGTACCGGCATTAAAGGCAGTTGCGCCAAATGTAAATCCGGTCTGGTCAAGTGGGATAATTGAAAAATCGGCCATTGGTGTAAAATACGCATCCTGAATAGCAACATCGGTTGCGTTTGGCACATAAACTTTTATGTCGTCCAAAAGCAACAGGAACATATCGGTTGAGTTATTAATGAATGCTACCCAAATAGTAGTATTAGTAAAACCAAGTGCATCGAGATTGACCGATATTGTTCCCCATGTCGAGCTGGCAGAAGCAATTGTATAAACAGTAGTTGTAAATGATGATGTAGTTGTTCCGGTGGTCGAAATCTTAACCATATACCCATCGGCATAACTCGGATCCTGAGCTTTAATATCCCATTCGAGAAAGGCATCGGTTCCAACGGTAATGCCGGGAGTAACCAACCAGTCGTTTGCTGTTCCCGCTGGCGAGTACCACGAATTACTTGCTGCAACAGAATCACCGGTCAAATCAAAATTCTCAATAATATTCCATGCCTCGGTATATGATGCAACATTTGCAGCCGGGGTTAATCCATCAATATCGTAGAGGGTGATATCAGTCGGCATCCCATTCTGAAAATCTTCGAAATAAAGATACTGAGTAGCTCCGGTTGCTTCGCCTGCAAGAGTTGCATTGTAATTTACAGGAGTATTAATTCCGACAAATACAGCAGGTGCCACAACAAACCAGTAATCGCCCGCAGGCATTGCTGTAGTAGTAAGTGTTTCTCCTGCTTCGGCACCATTGGCATCGGCAGCAAAGAAAAATACAGGATCCCCTAAGGCATCTGTGTCATTAGAAATAATAAAAATTACAGGATCGGTGCATACAACATCAACAGTTCCGGTAATAATCATTTCCTGTGTAAGTGTAAAATTAAACCAGTCCATATCGCGAACAGTATCGCCTACGGTAAAATAATTACCGGTAATCAGGGTTGGCATCAAAGGTGTGCCAACAGTTCTTGGGTCATATTCAACGGGTGTTTCGTTAAGCCCGCCATTGGGTTCAATTTCAAGAGTTCCTACCGGGATTAAATTATCGACACAAGGTATGGCCGATTCAATGGTATAGTCCCAATCGCCTGTGGCTGTCGCTTCATAAGCTCCGTTCAGGATGTAATAAGTTGTTCCGGCTGTAACCGCAATAGTTAAAGTTTCGGTAAATGGTGCTGTAAAGTTGTTGTCCATAGCATCGATTTGCGAAGAGGCCGGATCGCTGCAATCGGTAAATATGACGATTGCATTGTCGAAATCACAATCGAAGATAAAAGAAACATCGCCTGCTGTTGTTGGCGTAAATTCGTAAACTACATCACCACCGGAATATCCCCACGGAGTTGTTAATACTGTCGAATAATCATCAGAATAATTTTCGATTCCTGTACCTACACCTGAAATTGGTAATGATCCTGTTAGTGCAATTGCATTAGTGCATTCTTCGCCGGGAAGCATACTGGCTGTTTCGCCATAAAGTGTAGCATTGTAGTTTACCGGAGTAGGAATACCGGCAAAGGTAGCCGGTGCTACTACAAACCAATAATCACCGGCAGGCAGGTTTGTTGTAGTAAGAGTTTCGCCTGTTTCAGCACCATTGTTATCAGCACTAAAAAAATACAGAAAATCACCTACTGCATCGGTATCATTAGAAAGAATAAAAATAACAGGATCGGTACAAACGACATCAACTGTTCCGGTAATAACCATCGATTGGGTAATTGTAAAATTAAACCAATCCATATCCCTTATTGAATCACCAATTGTAAAATAATTTCCTGTAATCAGGGTTGGTGATGCGAGGGTGCCAACCAAGCGTGTGTCGTACTGAACAGGAGTTTCGTTAAGGCCTCCATTGGGTTCAATCTCAGGACTTCCAACAGTAACTAAGTTATCGATGCATGTTGTCTCCTCAAAAATCTCAACATTATCGATATTCCATTGTGCACCATCGTTGCCAATATACCTGAAGGCAATTTTTACATTAGTTTGCCCTGCATAGGTAGAGAGATCGATTTCTGAGGTGTACCATGTAAAGCTTGTCCATGGGAAAGGAGCACCTGAAGCTATTACTTGTAAGCTATCGTCTTCCTGCCATAACGGGGCGGTTTGCCAGGTTGTTCCCCCGTTTGTTGAAATAAGGATTGGGTTATCGGCACCATCATTAGGGTTAACATGCCAATAATAACTACCAAGCCATTTAAAAGTCATTTTTAAAGTAGCACCGGCTGTAAGCGAAATCGAAGGTGATATTAACCATTCGTCAGACATCAGACCATTATTATATAAGACTTGTGCTGCAAAATCGTTTAAAGTATCGCCGCTTGAGCCAAATCCTTCGTGCCATTTTCCATCGGCAGTTGCTGTACTGCTTGTTCCACTTGTTATTGTCCATCCTGTAAGGGGCCATGTGTTAAAATCTTCATCAAAGATTGTAATATTATTAGTACTCTTTAACACATTCGGATTAATGTTTTGAACATTCTCAGCTTCTTTTGATGTACTTTGTACTATGTTTGCCTTTGTAGAAGCAGGCCCTTTGTTCGATTTTTTTACCGTACTTAAGTTTTTGTCCGAAGACTTTAGTAGTTTAGGACTACTTGCTTTTGCTTGCTTTACAACATCCCTTCCTGGTTTTTGCCTATCCATGTTAAGCTTTAGAAAAGCCTGGGTTTCTGACTGTGTCTCAATCGTTTTTGTTGAAACAATTTTTTCAGGATGAGCTTGTAAGCTCTTGTTCGGATACTTCATCTTTCGATGGTTTTTCCCGGAATCCTGATTTTGTGCCGACAATCCAAAGGATAAAATCAGCAAGAAAATGATAATAAAATTTCTCATAATAATAAAAATTAGAATTAAACAATTAGATATTATAATTATGCTCTTGGAATCAACATTTCACAAACACAAATTTAGTCAACAATTTTAGAAATAAAAATAAATATTACTTTTGATGGAAGACGGAAGACGGAAGACGGAAGACGGAAGATTGGCATTTTTCATTTCTCAGATTACACTTTTTTTTACAAATCTTCCTGCTCTGTGAAACTCTGTTTAAAATTCTGTGGTTAATAGAAATGTGAAATTTAACCACAGAACGGCACAGAGAAATATCACAGAGTGGCACAGAGGGGAAAGTGCTAACTACTTTTGTTATTATATGAAAAATGCCAAAAGATTGAATATGACAACTCGTGAGCATTTAACAATTCAGCAATTTAACAATTTATCAATGATACAATTCCCAAATGCGAAAATAAATATTGGATTGAACATTGTTGCAAAGCGCAGCGACGGTTTCCATTCCATTGAAAGTATTATGTATCCGACAGGTTTACGAGATGCCCTTGAATTTACTCCATTAGTTAAAGGCAAAAGCATTGAGTTCAAGAATTCGGGGATATTGATAGATTCAGGAATAAGCGAAAATCTGGTTGTAAAAGCTTATTCTTTGCTAAAAGAAAAATATAAGCTTCCCACTTTAAATATCCATTTGCATAAAATAATTCCTTTCGGTGCAGGCCTTGGAGGAGGTTCGTCCGATGCTTCGTTTATGCTAAAGGGACTAAATCAGGAATTTGAATTAAAAATATCGACTTTTGAATTAGAAAAATATGCCAGAGAAATTGGAAGCGATTGTGCTTTTTTTATCCGTAACCTACCCTCCCTGGCAACAGGAAAAGGGGAAAGGTTAAAACCTCTTGATTTCAGTTTAAAAGGATATTTTCTTATTTTGGTACACCCGGGCATACATATCAACACAGCCGGTGCTTATGCCCGTGTACATCCATCGAAAAGCGAGTTACCGATTTCAGATGCAATAAAACTTCCAATATCGGCTTGGAAAAATACGATTAAGAACGATTTTGAAAAAAGTGTTTTCGAAAGGTTTTCCGAAATCAGAAACCTTAAACAAAGACTTTATGGTTTGGGCGCTGTATATGCCTCGATGTCAGGGAGTGGTTCGGCGGTGTATGGTATTTTTAATGACAAGCCCGACATAGGGAATCTTTTCAAAAACTATTTTGTATGGACTGAAATTCTCGAATGAGAATGCAGAAAAAAAATGATTGTGATTGCAGAAAAAAGATTGAGGTTTAACTATTGTAGATTGCAGACTGAGTACTGGCAACTGAGGACTAAAAAAAGACCACTTGTCTAAACCAAAACAAGCAGCCTTCTAAAAATCACAATTTATGAAAAAAACTATTCTATTTCAATCAACATTTCTTTTTTTGCAACTAACTGTTCTTCTTTAACAAAAATATTTTTCACAATTCCTGCATGTGGTGCAAGAATACGATTTTTCATTTTCATTGCCTCAAGTATTAATAAGCGAGTACCAAACGAAACCTTTTGTCCTTCTGTTACAAAAATTTTTTGCACCGTTCCCGGAATAAAGGCAGTTAGAATAGAAGGGTTTTTTTGTTTATAAGCTTCTTTGTTTTCATACTTTTTATGAAAATGGGTTTTATACTTTGTCCCATCAATTATCAATGATTTGAATCGTACTTTCTTCTCCTCAGCTTTTGGGCTATCATTATCTTTCATAATCAATCATTTAAAATCAACATAAATAAAAACTGCTTTCTATAACATTATTAAAACGGAGGTATCCCATGTTTTTTATTAGGCCTTGGCGAAACTTTTTCGGATGAAACTTCTATTGCATGAAGAATTACATTCCGTGTTTCGGTAGGTTCTATAACTGAATCGACATAACCTTTTGATGCAGCTACATAAGGGTTAGCAAATTTGGTTTTATATTCTTTGATTTTCTGTTTGCGCATTTCGTCGGGGTTCTCTGCGCCGGCAATTTCTTTTCTGAATATAATGTTTGCTGCTCCCTCAGGTCCCATAACTGCAATTTCGGCACCCGGCCATGCAAATACAAAATCGGCGCGTAAATGTCTCGAATTCATTGCTATATAACCACCTCCATAAGCTTTTCGTAAAATAACAGTAATTTTAGGTACTGTTGCTTCGCTATAGGCATATAAGACTTTGGCGCCATGTCTTATTACCCCGGCATGTTCCTGATCTACACCCGGTAAATATCCCGGTAAATCAACAAGAGTAATTAATGGAATACTGAATGCATTACAATAACGAATAAAACGAGCGGATTTACATGATGAATCTACATCAAGTACGCCGGCCAGTACAAGGGGTTGGTTTGCAACAAAACCAACAGTTTCTCCATTCATCCTTCCAAAACCGATAACCATGTTAGCTGCCCAAAGTTCCTGTATCTCAAAAAATTCAGAATTATCTGTTATAGCCCTTATAACTTTGCGAACATCGTAAGGTTGTTTTGGATCGCCCGGTACAATTTCATCAATTTTATAATCTTTCTTAGGTTTTTTTGCCGGAAATGGCTTGGCTTTTTTATTGTTGTTCCACGGAATGTAAGTTATCAGTTTTTTTATTTGCTCAAAACATTCGACTTCGCTTTCTGCAAAAAAGTGGGCATTACCCGTAATTTCGCTATGCACACGGGCTCCTCCCAGGTCTTCCATTGAAATCTCCTCACCTAAAACCGTTTTAATAACTTCGGGGCCGGTAATAAACATTTTAGATATATTCTCAACAACAAAAACAAAATCGGTAAGTGCAGGTGAATAAACAGCTCCCCCAGCACAAGGTCCCAGTATTACAGAAATTTGAGGTATTACTCCTGATGCTAATGTGTTACGCCAAAATATTTCACCATATCCTGCTAATGAATTTACACCTTCCTGAACGCGTGCACCACCCGAGTCGTTTATGCCAATCAATGGTACACGCATTTTCATGGCGTGATCCATAATTTTAGTGATTTTTCGGGCATGCATTAAACCAAGCGATCCTCCTGCAACTGTAAAATCCTGAGCATAAATACATATTGGCGCACCATAAATTCGTCCGGTTCCAATAATTACTCCATCGCCATGAAGGGTTTTCTTATCCATATTAAAATCGCGGGCTTCATGTGCCACAAATAAATCGTATTCGTGAAACGAATCATTATCAACAATAGCGATAATTCTTTCGCGAGCTGTCATTTTTCCCATTGCAGCTTGCTTTTCTATTGCTTTATCACCACCGCCACGGAAAACTTCTTCCCGTTTTTTCTGAAGCTCTTTAATCTTTCTCTTTAAAGACATATTTTATGTTTTAAGTTAAATAAAAAAATCACAATCAACAACATAAGCATCAATTATGACAAAATATGTGATTCATAAATGCCAGATTTATGTGCAATATTTTAAGGCATTATGCTTCAATTCAAATTCAAATTAGGTTTAAATATTTATTATTAATTCCCAAAACAAATTTATTGATAATATGAACACAAACAAATAAAAAAAAGCAAAAGTGAAAATAACAATTATGATAGATGAAAATTCGATATTGATAAATTATTAATGTGATGGAGAAAGTAAGAGTTCGATAATTATCAATGAACCTGACCCATGCTCCATGATTCTATGGTTGACAATCATACCACATTGGTCGGTGTTTATGGTCATCATAATTGTCTTAGTGTTGAATCAGATATAGACATGTAATGAAGCCTGTCATAATCTATAATTCAAGGCTAAACGGAATTGGGCCAATACAAATATTTGCCAGCTGAGAAATGAAAAATGTCAAAATATCGGAAAAATGACCAAGGACTTATTTTTATAAACCACTTGCTATAGACTGTAAACTAACCAAGCATAGGGAGATACTTTTTTATTTGATTGATGTATTCTGAAAGCGTTCTCGTATTTTTTAAATCAATCATAAAATCAAAGGGGGCACTATTTCCAGGCAACATGCCAATTTTAAACTTAGCTCTCGAAAGAGATGCGATACATCGGAAAGCAAAATATTGCTTAATAGAAAGATCTATAAGTAAATCGAATTCGTTTTCAAATAATGCGGAAAATTCCTTCTGCTTAGGCAAACCCCAGAAATTCCGGCTTTTTTTTGAAATATAAACATTAGCCCCATTGCTATCTTCAGGAATTTCTTTTTGTTCTAAGTAGATTAAATATTTTACCTGAATTTTATTTTGCTCCAGAAAACCGACAAAGCTGCTAATGTTTTTTTTCGATGCCAAATCCGAAGAATCAATCATCAATAAAGCAGTTTTTGCCTTGTCAAAATTCATTGTTACTTTATTTCTATTTACTAAAGCAGTTTTTTTTGCAAGTATCCACAGGGCGATTCTTAATTTTATATTTGGCTTACTTTCCACCTTGCAAATATAAAATGCAAATGCAAATGCAATAGGTTTTTGTCAAAATTTTAATGCAAATGCTAAAAATATTTTATCAATTCATTAACTTGCTGTATATTTGCAAGCCATTTATCTAAAAACTATACAATTATGTACAAACGATATGCAGTTTTAGTGTTTTTTTGTTTTTTATCATTTTTACCATTGTTGGCCCAAAAGAATACAGGAGGAGGAATACACCTTTCGTATTTGGCAAATTACAATCGTTTTTATCTTAGCCAACATTCGCAATACACATCTATCCTGGGTATAAATATTGATGAAAAAAGAGAATTGCGTTCACCAGAAGTAATTCCTGAGCAATATCTTGCTGCTTATCAATTTGGTTTTATCAATCATAAAAAAACATGGCACGATTTCAGGTTTTCATTTATTTTCATGCCCAAAACCAAAAAAATCTACAAAGAGTATAAACCCGAAGGACAAGATTGGCAATTGTTTGATGATGCCGATTCATACATACCTGTTAATATGGAAATGTTCCTGATCAACATTGCACATATTTACAAGATCAACCTTATAGCCCATCATTTTTATCTAAACCTTGGGCTTGGTGGAGGTGGAGGGGTTATCCGCTGGCCCTCGGCTAACGAGGAAGGTAGCGATTATTATTTCCTGACATACTTTGGCTATCCAATTGGAGGCATTGAGATATTGCTTGGCAAGCACATTGGCCTTAATCTGGAATACCATTACCAATGGGGGCAATCAGTTTCGCAAGCTGTGAGCATTTATGGGGGCAAAATTAATTGGGAATATAAACTTGAGGGGCATGAATTAAGTGCCGGATTGAATTTGTATTTTTAAGTCAGAAATTCAGTAAGAGCAAGCCACTCTATTTTCTATTTCAATACACAATATCACTTCAATATATTTGACAATATTAAATAACTTTGCTCATGCCTGACAAAACCTTGTAAACATTACCTTGTATGGTTGAAAAATATTAAAGACAATCATTTCATACAAGCAGTTTAGGGTCATTTGTATTTTCCTGTTTCTTTTTAATCGATTCCTTTATTTTCAACATGTTGATGGTGGCTTGCTGGCACTAACTATAAAAAAAGCCCCGGCATTTGCCGGAGCTTTTAATATCAATATTTTGTTTTTCTTATTTTATAAGATTAATTTGCTGTGATACAACATCATTCTCAGAAACAACTTTAACAATATAAGTTCCTTCTGCAAATTCATTAAGGTCGATAGTTTCTATTGCCGAATCGGCATCGACTGTGGCAACAATTTCTCCAATAACATTATAAATATAAATGCGTGCATTTCCCGCATTTTCAATATTCAGGATACCGGTAGTTGGGTTTGGATAAATATTTATATGTTTAAATTCAGCTTCATCAGAAATGGCCCAAGGCTCGCATCCGGCAATATCTTCAACTGAAGCCCAGAAATATAATGAATTTTGTGAATATCCGTTATCGGCTATCAATTCAAATAAGTAGTGTACAGTACTGCTTGTGTCAACCCCAGTAAAATCGAAACCGAAAGTGTATGTATTATTTCCGTTATCATTAAAAATAGTAACAAAATCAGGTGTATTTACTGTGTCAATAGTAACAGGTAAACCATTTGGATCATTTACATCAAAATCAAGCTCATAAGAAACAGCCTGTGTAGCCGACGCACAAAGTGTGAGCATGGCAGGATCGAAACCATTTGTAGTTTGGAAAACAGGTGGTTCAATTGCACTTGCAAGGTTTAAGCGGATCATTGGAAGTTCATGTATCCAATACCATGTTGAACCAATACGTAAGCTTGTTACATGTTGATAATCGTGTGGTCCTTCATCGTCAGCACCTATCCAAAGGTTTACATTCTCGTTGTTGCCCCAATAAAATTCTATTCCGGCCAAATATGTTGTATGAGCGTCAAGTTTATCATCAATAGGATCAATAGTTACAATGGGTAAAGTAATCCATGTTCCAAGGTCTTGTGCTGTAACTATGTATTCTTCGGTTTCAACCTTTACAGTCCATGCACTATTTTCAAATTCATAAATCTGGCCAATAAGCGTATTCCCAGGATCTGTTCTGTAATCAATAAATACTGAAATTGATTGTACTGTATCGGCAAAAGCAATGTGATAGTCAACAGCTAACATATCGCCATCGGAACCATCAGTGAATAACGATGGACTCAAAGCACGTGTATAAATAATATCTCTTGCCATAATCTTATTGTCAGTAATTTTCCACTCGAAAGGACCGCCAACATTGTCAGCAGGAACTTCTTCTGTTTCGGTTTGATCGACCAAATAATCTACAAAGTAATGTCCTGTTACAGTTGGAGTAAAAAATGCTGGTTGTAAATCGGTCGAATCAAGAAAAGACATGGTTAAAGTATCGTCGGTACCGGCAAAAACATTTGTGCCACTTTCGGTAACATCGCAATGCAGGGTAACATTTGATTGTGCATAGATACCATTGTTTGTAACATTGGCCGAAAAAACCCAGGGGGTTAATTGTGCCATTGGCATTTGAGAATAGTAACCAAAATCGTAAAAAGTTCCTGTGCCACCATCGAATACAGATGCGATAGAAGCCTCAACAAGTTTAATATCGTTATATGCCCCTTCGATAACTTTAAAATCGTCGATTTGCCACCAATAATCCCATAATCCCTTCATACGGAAATATACTTTTACATTTGCCTGACTTCCGGCAATTGATGAAATATTTAACATATAATACCCGGGGTTGTCAGTCTCATCCTTTACACCAAAACTACCATGTATTTCTATTTCTGTCCAGGTTGTACCACCATCAATTGATACACCAACATAAGTGGGGTTACCACCATAAGGATTTGTCGATTCGTTGCCCCAACGTTTGTACAATTCTTCGAAAGTAACAGCAACAGCACCAAAAGCCGAGCAGTTATATGTTGGTGAATAAAGGTACGAATCGTAACTACCTTGTCCGTAGTTGTCAGAATCGAGGATCATCCAACCATTTGCAGCAGTTGTTGAGGCAAGAACACGATCGTAGGGTGCACTTGCTGGTCCTGTTGTTGGTCCGGTTGCACCTACATCTGTCCATTGCCATGTGTAATTATTACCTTGCGAATCAAAATCAGTAGAAGTCCATCCGTTTGGTAAATCATTAACACCAGGCCCACCCGAACTAAAATCTTCTGTGGCAATTGTGTCGCCATAGGCCCTGATTGCTTCCTGATAATCGTTGTACTTATCGTACTTTACCAGGTCAATTGAAACGTTATCCTTGACAAACTTCCGTTCCAGCAAAGTCTTGTTTGCCATGTTTTGAGCAAACATACCAAACGAAATTGCAAGGATTAAACTAAAAAGAGTAATTTTTTTCATCATTATTAAATTTTTGATTAAACAAATTATTTTCGCAGTGCAAATATACGAAAATGCAATTGAACATAAAAAAGCCCCGGTAAGTTATACCGGGGCTTTTTTATTATTTATGTTATTTTTCTTATTTTATAAGATTGATTTGCTGAGATACAACATCGTTTTCGGTAATAACTTTAACAATGTATGTGCCTTCGGCAAATTGGTTCAGGTCGATAGTTTCTATTGCTGATTTTGCATGGATCGAAGCAATTTCTTCACCAATGATATTATATATAAAAATACGGGCATTTCCTGCATTTTCAATATTTAGGATACCGGTAGTTGGATTTGGATAGATATTAATATGATTAACTTCAATTCCATTTCCATCTGCAATAGCAGTAACGCAATCTTCTACAGTTGCATTAAAGAACAATGTGTTTTGTGAAACTCCATTATCTGCGATCAATTCAAAATTGTAGGAAACTGTGCTGCTTGTGTCAACATTTGTAAGATCGAAGCCTAATGTGTAAGAATTATCTCCGTTATCGGTAAAAGAGGTAACAAAATCAGGAACATTAACAGTATCGATTGAAACTGTTGATGGACCATTCGGGTCAACATCAAAATCAAGTTCATAAATTGTAGGTGATGTAGCCGAAACACAAATAGTAACCAGGGCAGGATCAAATCCAGCGGTAGTTTCAAAAACAGGAGGCTCAACAGCACTTGCAAGGTTTAAGCGGATCATTGGAAGATCGTGTATCCAATACCATGTTGAACCAAGACGCAAGTTTGTTACATGTTGATAATCGTGTGGTCCCTCATCGTCAGCACCTATCCAAAGTCTAATATTTTCGTCGTTGCCCCAATAGAACTCAAGACCAACCATATATTCTTCACCAGCACTCAATTTGTCGTCATCGGGATCGATAGTAACTAATGGTAATGTAATCCATGTTCCGAGGTCTTGTGCAGTTACTATATGTTCTTCGGTTTCAATCATAACCGCCCACTCATTATTAACAACTTCATAAATCTGGCCAATAAGTGTATTTCCAGGATCTGTTCTGTAATCAATAAATACGGAAATAGATTGTGCTGTATCTGCGTTTACTATATAGTAATCGACACCCAGCAAATCGCCATCGGCACCATCAGCGTATAACGATGGGCCTGATGCACGAGTATAAACATAGTCTCTTGC